>CAZHSA010000122.1:0-5622 GCA_964535135.1 uncultured Kordia sp. | reverse complement strand
GTCTAAAACATCAATTCAAACTATAGCCTTTAGCTGCCAATTTGTTGATGACACTCTTGTACAATTCACCACTCCATTGTTGGGAAATTTCACCTTCAATCTTTGCCAAACCTTCACGACTGTCAATCATTTTCAGTCCTGTATCTGAATTGTAGAAATTTACAATTTGTTGTCGCTGCGCATCTGTCAATTTCGTTTTATCAGCTAACATTTGTTTCAAGGCATCCGATTCGTAAAAAACGGTCATTTTTTTAATGTCATTCAGTGTAAAATACGCTTTGTATGCTGAAACTAAAATAGACTTTACCTCTTCTACCTGTTTTTGCTTGTCGCTTTCTAACTCTGTCCAAATAGCATCTGAAATTTCATATGCTTTAAAACGCTTCTTCAACATATCAAACATAGCGTCAATAGCGCCTTCATATTGTTGTTGCGTTCCATTAATGGTTAAGTACTGTTTTACACTATCAATGTACGGATCATTTTGTGCAAAAGCGATATGAATGCCTACAAAAAGAAAAGCGACTGTCAATAATTTTTTCATAATTTTAAAAATATAAAAGGATATCCACTGCAAGATTATTACTTTCTACCTTGCACGCCAAAAAAGAAATATAAAATATATTTTTATAGGATGAATTGTCCAACTCTTACGATCAAATAAACAAATTTCGTCGTAATTTAAAAAATTTTGGCTCAAAATGTTATTTTTTTGTTAATTTCCCAATGATTTAAGATCTTAACCAAACCTAATATTACCTATTTGCTATGAAAAACTTACTCATTTTTGTGTGTTTCGCCTTTATTTTTCAGGTTTCAGCACAAAATTCCCAAAAATTATTACCCAAAAGTTGGCGTATTTCCAACATCCAAAAAGTAACTCCAGTTCAATTAGAAAAACCCAATTTGGCACCCTTGAAAGCAGAAGATGCTATCAACGATATGGACAAATCCATTCCTTGGCGATTTGGATACGATCATTTTGTAAATCTTGGTTTGGAAAATGCTGGACAGTGGGACGAATTGCCAAATGGAGATCGCATTTGGAGAATTAATATTATTTCGCCTGGCGCATTGACTATGAATGTACTTTTTGATCGTTATAAAATTCCAGTAGGCGGAAAAGTACATGTATACAATGAAGATCATTCCGAAATACTAAATGAATATACACACGCACACAACAATCCTGAAGAAATTTTAGGAACTTGGATGGTCAATGGAGAAAGTTTGTGGATTGAATATTTTGAACCGAAAGAAGTTAAAGATCAAGGAAAATTAAACATCGGAAATGTAATTCACGGATATAGAACCTTAAAAAGTGCTGGTGCTCCTGGAAAAGCACTGAACGATTCAGGTCCTTGTAATGTTGATGTAAACTGTAACATTGAAGCATCTAGTCCGATTGCCAATAATGTAAAAGAAAATGTAAAAAGTGCGGTAGGCATGGTACTTGTCAACGGCGGAAACGGATTTTGTTCAGGCGCGTTGGTAAATAACACCAACAATGACGGAACTCCTTATTTCTTAACAGCAAATCACTGTTTAGGAGGTTCTGTAGCTGGATGGGCGTTTCGTTTCAATTGGGAAAGTGATGCATCGGTGGCAGATTGTGCTACCAATGCACCTAGTGTAGATGGCACTTTTATTCAGACAGCGAGTGGCGCTACACTCAGAGCCACTAACTCTGAATCGGATATGGCTTTATTAGAAATATTAGATACACCCTTTTTTACAACCAACAACGAAGAACTCGTTTGGGCAGGATGGAATCGTTCTACTACTGCGGTTCCTCAATTGACCATAGGAGTTCATCACCCGAGAGGCGATATCAAAAAGGTGTGTGTTGATACAAACACAGCTACACGAGAAATTATTGACTTCAACGGAAATCCATCTACAGAAATCTGGAGAATTGCAGATTGGGATGTAGGTGTTACAGAACCTGGTTCTTCTGGTTCTCCCCTATTTGACCAAGATGGACTGATCATCGGAAAGTTATCAGGAGGATTTGCCGCTTGTGATGGAACAAACGATAATGATTTGGAAGATTGGTATGGTCGTTTTGGCGTTTCTTGGGATTTTAGCCCAAACAATTCTGAACAATTAAAATTTTGGTTAGATCCAGCAGGAACCAACCCAGTTTCGTTAGGGCAATTTCCAGCGATAGTCGTGTTTGATAATGACGCAGCCATCTCTATTTTAAATGTCCCTGATGATGTATGCAATAATAATATTATACCAACATTACGTATTAGAAACAAAGGAATTAATGAATTGACAAATGCTACCATCACGTATCAATTAGACACAGATACATCAGTAACAATCAACTGGACAGGAAATTTAGCCTTTGGAGTATCCGAAGACATTCCGCTTTCTGCAATTTCAGTAACAGGAGAAGGCGCGCATTCGTTCACAGCAAGTGTGTCCACTCCAAATGGTAGTCAAGATGAAAGTTCTTTTGACAATAACGCCACTAAGAACTTTTCCATTCCACAAGAATTTTCGGCAACGTCTATCAGAGTTATAATTACTCCAGATCGTTACGGAGAAGAAAACACCTGGACTTTAGAAGATTCTAACGGAACCATAATTGGAAGTGGCGGTCCGTATGCAACTACAGATACTAATGGCGCACAGCCTGAAGAAGTTATGGAGATTCCTATTACCAATCTTAATGATTGCTACACATTTACTTTGGTAGATTCGTTTGGTGATGGAATGTGCTGCTCTTACGGAGAAGGAACGTATCGTTTGGAAGATGGTGCAGGAAATATACTCATTGACGGTACAGGATCATTTTTGACAAGAGTTTCTAACTTATTTAGAATTGTAGATTCTGCGGCTGGCGGAGACAATTTAGCAGAAAGCTTGCGTATTTACCCAAATCCTTCTACAGGTAATTTTACGGTAAACATAGGCAGTTCTGAAAACGTGATTTATGAAATCCACAGCGTTACAGGACAACTTGTACAAACGGGCGCTTTTAGCCAAACAATCAATACACTTGCTATGGCAGATAAAGCCGCTGGTGTATACTTTATTAGAGTGATTGATGTAACGGCAAATATTAGTGTGATCAAAAAAATTATACGCTATTAAACTATACTAACAAACAACATATAAAACATCCGTTTTTACTTATAAAAGCGGATGTTTTCTTTTAGAATGTTTTCTTGGTGAATAACTTTCGAGGAAATCTGAATGCATTTTTTTTAGACTTCATCAAAATCGCTTACTTTTAACACAAATTTTGAACTGATGAGTAGCAAGTACAATTTTATTGAACATATTGAAAAAGGATATGTAACCAAAGGAGATTATATTACCATGGGCGCAGCCATGTATGAAGGTGAAACGGTTACGGATGCGTATGTAAAAATTCCGCTCAAAACGTTAAATAGACACGGTTTAATTGCAGGAGCCACTGGAACTGGAAAAACCAAAACATTACAAGTATTGGCTGAAAATCTTTCAGACAAAGGAATTCCGGTATTGTTGATGGATTTAAAAGGTGATTTAAGTGGTATTGCACAACCAAGTCCCGGACATCCAAAAATTGACGAACGTCATGCCAAAATTGGGTTTCCGTTTGAAGCAAAAAACTTTCCGATTGAAATTTTATCACTATCAGATCAAGATGGCGTTCGATTGCGTGCTACGGTTTCAGAATTTGGTCCTGTCCTACTCTCCCGAATTTTAGATTTGTCAGAAACACAATCAGGCATTGTGGCGGTTATTTTTAAATACTGTGACGACAATAAAATGCCGTTACTCGATTTAAAAGACTTTAAAAAAGTCCTGCAATATGCTACTGGCGAAGGAAAAAAAGAATTCCAAGAATCGTATGGACGCATCTCTACAGCCTCTACAGGTGCTATTTTGCGTAAAGTGATTGAACTAGAACAGCAAGGAGCCGATTTGTTTTTTGGAGAAACTTCTTTTGATGTGGAAGATTTAACGCGCATTGATGAAAATGGACGCGGTTATATTAATATCATTCGATTGACAGATATTCAAGATCGTCCTAAGTTATTTTCAACCTTTATGTTAAGTCTATTGGCTGAAATTTACGAAACATTTCCTGAGCAAGGCGATAGCGGACAACCAGAATTGGTCTTGTTCATTGACGAAGCACATTTAATCTTTAAGCAAGCGTCAAGTGCATTGCTAGATCAAATTGAAAGCATCGTAAAATTGATTCGTTCCAAAGGAATTGGTTTGTATTTCGTTACACAAAATCCAACTGACGTTCCCGAAGCCGTATTGGGACAGTTAGGACTTAAAATACAGCATGCGTTACGTGCCTTTACGGCAAAAGATAGGAAAGCCATCAAACTAACCGCCGAAAACTATCCAGATTCTGACTTTTATGATACAACCGAAGTGTTGACTTCTCTTGGAATTGGAGAAGCTTTAATTTCTGCGTTGGATGAAAAAGGACGCCCAACGCCGTTGGCAGCTACCATGTTGCGCGCACCAATGAGTCGTATGGATGTGCTTACTTCTAAAGAATTGGCGGAAGTCATTGACAATTCAAAATTGGTTGAAAAATACAATGAAGAAATCGACCGAGAAAGTGCCTATGAAATGCTGAATGAAAAAATAAAAAAAGCAGAAGCACTTCAAGAAAAAGAAAAAGCCGAACGTGTAAAAGAAGAGAAAAAGACATCCAGTCGTTCTTCAAGCAGAAGCACACGACAAAACCCAATTATCAAGGTATTAACAAGTGCTACGTTCATCAGAAGCATTTTTGGCATTCTGAAAAAAGTTATCAAATAATAAATACTACATAAATTAAAATCGCGTGAAAAAAACCGTATTTCTTGGACTTATTGCCGCTTGTTTGGCAAGTTGTACCACAAAAGAAGATCCATTTTTAATTCAAAAAGATCGTATTGGAAAATTGCACAAAGACGCCATCGTAAAACAATTAGATTCTGTTTTTGCGAATGATTCTTTGGTGAAACGAATTGGCGAAGGAGATTATATGCAAGCTGGAAACGATCAATATTTGGTTTTTGAAAAAAGAGGAAAGCATGTATTTACAATTACTCCAAGACAGCAGCATGATGAAAATGAAAAGATTAAAACCATTCAAATTCACGATGATCGTTACAAAACCGAAAATGGAATTTCATTAAAAAGTACCTTCAAAGATATTCGTGAACATTACAAAATCAAAAGCATTTACAACACGATGAAAAACCTCGTGATTACCGTAAATGGACAAGAATATTTTACCATTGACAAAAAAGAATTGCCGGAAGATTTACGCTACGACATGAGTTTAAACATTGAACCAATTCAAATTCCTGATGCAGCAAAAATCAAACAATTCTTGATCAATTGGAAACATACTGAAGTTACAGAAACCAAAGAAAAAGATGCCCAGTAAAAAATATCAAATTCAAAAAAGTCCGTTTGTCGTACCAACAACCGACGGCAAATTGATTGAAGAACATTTTGGCAATGCTACCGATGGAAATTCAGGCATCAGCATTGCACATATGATTGCGCCACCAAAATGGAGCGAACCTTTTCAAACTCCCGAATTTGATGAATACACCTATATCATCAAAGGAAAAAAACAATTCATCATTGAAGGTGAAACAATCA
>CAZHSA010000121.1:0-10121 GCA_964535135.1 uncultured Kordia sp. | reverse complement strand
AATACCATTTTAGATGCTGGTTTTATTGGGTATGTAAGTTATATATATGAAGACCAAGCCATCAGTTTGCCTATGGCATATGGCAGAAAAGACAATAAAATTTATCTACACGGTTCGCAAGCCAATAGAATGCTGCTCGCTTTGCTAGAAGCCAAAAAAATGAGCATGACGGTTATGCATTTAGACGCCTTGGTTTTGGCACGTTCAGGTTTGCATCATTCTGTAAATTATCGTTCTGCTACGTTATTTGGTACGGCTAAAAAAGTAGAAGATCCGAAAGAAAAAGATAGTGCCCTTTTTTGTTTTATGGAACATATGATGAAAGGGCGTTGGGACGGAATTCGACCGATGCATTCAGAAGAGCTAGACAGAACACTCGTTGTAGAAGTGACTATTGAAACCGCTTCCGCTAAAATTAGAGATGTAGGTGTCAATGACGAACCCGAAGATTATGAGTTGGATATTTGGGCAGGATTAGTTCCGTTAAGGCAAATTGCCGAATATCCAATTGCAGATGAAGGTTTACCGCAACACATGGAGATTCCGAAGCATGTGTTGGAGTATTATGAGGAGAATAAAGTTTGATGTGAGTATTGAGAAGTTTTAAAATTTTGGAAATAATACAGTTTAAGCATTTTTATTTCAAAAAAATCTCTTTGTCTATCACGCTAAACGGCAACGCGCCGTGTTCCAAAATTTTAGTATGAAACGCCATCCATGGAAAGTTGGTTCCTTCTGGTAATGAAGCTTCAAGTGCAGCTTTCCATTGTAAAATTTGATTCGCGCCATATTTATACGTAATTACTTGTGCTGGCCAACGTTTCATCCGTGCAATTTCGCGTTGTGCAATAGCATCTTGTCCTTGTATGTGTTGTTGCCAGAATTGCAGTGCTTTTTCGTCGCTCCAATCGTAATAATTCAACCCAACATCCATGGCAACTCGTACCGAACGAATGATGTCCCATTCCCACTTTCCTAATTCATCATATATCGTTTCATACGCATTGAAATCATTTCCTAATTCTTCTACATACGCAGCCCAACCTTCTCGATATCCGTTGTAAGAAAACAAATTACGAATGGCAGATTTTTCCAATTGTTCTTCAAATTTTATTTGATAATGATGTCCTGGAATCGCTTCATGCAAGTAAATCCAAGCAATTTGACGCGTGTTGAAAGGTTTGTCAAAAAAATTATAGTAAAATGTATTTCGTACTTCAGCATAATACGCAGGAACTTGCGCATACACTTCATTTTTTCCTTGTTCAATTTGTACGTCTGGCAACTGCGTAACTTTTGGAAATGCGTCTACAAGTTTTGGTAATAATTCCGCTTTATACGTTTCAAAACGTTGCTGAATGGTTTTTACGTCGTTATAAAAGAAAGCAGCATCTTGTAAGTGTTCTTGATACGCCAAACTGTCCAAGCCAGAAGCTTTTTGAATAGTTTTCATGGCTTTTTTAGCACGATTGATCTCAGCGAGTCCAAATTGAAACAACGCATCTGGCGTAACGGATGCGTCAACCCATTTTTTGAGAAAATATGCATACCATTCTTTTCCCATAGGAACGCTTTGTAAGCCTTCTTTGGAAATTCTTCTCGGCTTAATTGTTAACCACTTTTTTTCGAGTTGAATACGTTCTATGTGCAGCTTAATTTCATACGAAACCAATGCATAATCCAGTTGTTGTACTTTGGAAAGTTTCGCTTTATCTATAGATTGCAATGCATTTTGATAGTTGCGAAACATTTTTTCTTGCTTTGCCACATTTCGTGAACTCTGAATTAGCTCTAAATTATCTACATAATAAATTTGTAAATCGGCAATGTGCAAACGTTTAAAGTCTTTGACAAAAGCGGTTTCAAAGGAATTCCAATCCGCAAAATACGGTTGTCCAAAAACAAAAGTCTGACCGAATATGAAATAAATAATTATAGAGCGAATCATATTCAAATGAGTTATTAAGACAAATCTGTACTAATCAATTTCAAGAACTCATTGCGAGTTTCCATTTTTTGAAAAGCGCCGCGAAAGCCCGAAGTTGTTGTTACCGAGTTTTGTTTTTGCACGCCGCGCATCATCATACACATGTGTGAAGCTTCAATGACAACAGCAACACCTTTTGGTTTCAATGTAGTGTTGATACATTCTAAAATATCATGCGTTAAGCGTTCTTGCACTTGCAATCGTCTCGCAAAAACATCAACTACACGAGGTAACTTGCTCAATCCTACAATATGTCCGTTTGGAATGTACGCAATATGTGCTTTCCCAAAGAAAGGCAAAATATGATGCTCACACAACGAATAGAGTTCAATATCTTTTACAATCACCATTTCATTATAATCCTCGGCAAACATGGCACTTTTTAAGATTTCGGCAGCATCCATTTCATATCCTTGCGTTAAAAATTGCATGGCTTTTGCGGCACGTTCTGGAGTTTTCAACAAACCTTCACGCGCAGTATCTTCGCCTAATTCTTCTATGATCGTCTTGTAACGATCTTTTACTTCATTGGTAACTTGTATATTGTATTCTTCTAATTTTCTGTACGACATGTTTTATAGTTTCATTTTATCAGCATGGCTAAAGATAGGTAAAAAAAGAACATTGAAACGATGACTATTTCGTATAAATGTTAACAATTTAAGATGAGATTTAACTTTTCTTTAGGAGAAAAAAGTATAGGATCGCGGTAATTTTGCGCAGTCTTACTGTAACAAACCCATTTTCCCTAACTCTTTAAGACACTTCAATCAAAAAAACTAAAATAATGAGCCGTTTTCTAGTATTCGTACTACTTCTTTCTTTTTCACTACCGTCCTTGGCTCAAGATAGCATCTCAAAGAAAACATATCATATAAAACGCACAGAAACACCACCAAAGATTGATGGTATTTTAGACGATGAAGTGTGGAAAGATGCTGATATTGCTACTGATTTTGTGCAGTTTCGTCCTGCAATTGGCAATACATTGCCGGCGGATCAAAAGACGACCGTGAAAATGACCTATGATGATAACGCCATTTATGTGTCTGCCTATTTAAAAGATAAACCAGAAAATATTTTGCGTCAATTTACAAGTCGTGATAATTTTGGAATCAACGATTTTTTCATTATTGCGATCAATCCGAATAATGACGGACAAAACGACACGTATTTTGTAGTATTTCCCAATGGAAATCAAGCAGATGCAATTGCCAATCCGAGTGTTGGAGAAGATTATAGCTGGAATGCCGTTTGGCAAAATGCCGCAAAAGTTGTGGATGATGGCTGGATTGTGGAAGTGAAAATTCCGTACCGAACACTTCGGTTTACCAATCAAGAAGTTCCTACTTGGGGAATTCAGTTTCACCGTCAATTTCGAAAAACAAGAAAACAATATACTTGGAATCCGTTTGATCCTACCAAAGGCTATATTGGCTTGTATGCTGGTGAATTGAAAGGATTGAGAGACATTCAACCGCCAACACGATTGATTTTTTATCCGTTTGCTTCTACCGTTGTCCGTTCTTTTGACGGCGAAACTACGGATGAATATAATTTTGGAATGGACGTAAAGTATGGAATTACGGAAAACTTTACGCTTGATGCGACGTTAGTGCCCGATTTCAGTCAAGCTGGATTTGACAATTTACAGCTAAACTTAGGTCCTTTTGAACAAACCTTTTCCGAACAACGGCAGTTTTTTACTGAAGGTGTCGATTTGTTCAATAAAGGAAATTTATTCTTTTCGCGCCGTATTGGAAATGCGCCTTCCGGAGCACTGGAAACTGCCGATACTGAAGAAGTAGTCGATTTGCCAAGCGAAGTGAAACTGATTAACGCCGTAAAAGTTTCGGGAAGAACCAAAAATGGACTGGGAATTGGTTTTTTTAACGCTGTTACTGAAAAAACAAAAGCAACCATTCAAAATACGGATACAGGCGAATTTCGCCAAGAAGTGGTAGAACCGTTGACCAATTACAACATTATGGTGATAGATCAACAGTTTAATAAAAACTCATCTATTAGTTTAATTAATACAAATGTCACCAGAGATGGAAGCGGTTTTAGAGACGCCAATGTGACAGGGATTGTGGCGGATCTTGTCAACAAAAAAAATACACTTGGTATAGATACACGTTTGCGAATGAGCAACCGAAATTTACCAACAGGTACTGAAACGGGATTCAATTCATTTTTTGCGATTCGGAAGCTTAATGGACGTTTTCGATACAGTTTTGATCATAGTTTTTCCAATACCAAATATGACATTAACGATTTAGGATTAAACTTTAGAAACAACTTTAACAACTTTGGTGTTGACGCTTCTTTTCAAATATTTGAACCGACAAAAAAACTCAATGAATTCAGAATCAATACGTTTGTAAACTACAGACGTTTGTACGATCCGAGCGTTTTTACAGAAGTGAATTTTGGCGTCAATATTTTTGGTGTCCACAAAGAAAGCTTGATGGCATTTGGTGTGGATGCATTCCTTGCGCCTGGAAAACAATTTGATTATTTTGAACCGCGTGATTTTGATAACAGACGTTTCTTTACTATTGAAAATCAGTTCAATGCAGGTGGATTTATCTCTACCGATTATAATAAAACTTTTGCGCTAGATGTCAATGTAAACTTTTCTACGTTCTTTGAAGACAATCAGGGATTTACGAGGTATCGACTTCGCTTTGAACCAAGAGTTCGCGTCAACGAAAAGTGTATTGTGGTATTTAGATCGTCATTAAACGTAGAAAATAACCGTCGTGGTTATGCCAATGATTCCAATGGTTTGGAGAACGAAATTGTATTTGGTCAACGCGATCAAATTGAGTTTGTGAATAGCATTTCTGCCAATTATAGTTTTAATGCATTCAATACCATAAACTTAACATTTAGAAACTATTGGGCTACGGTAGATTACGATGATACACCGTATTTTTTGCAGGAAAGTGGGCGTTTGGTACAATCGCAAAATACGTTTGAAGAATTAAACTTAGGCAACTCCAACGTAAACTTTAGTACTTGGAATTTAGATTTGAGTTACACATGGCAATTTGGACCAGGAAATTTCTTAACAGCGTTGTATCGCAATCAAATATTCAACCAGTCAGAAGCTTCAGATGCTACTTATTTTAATAGTTTGAATCGACTTTTTGATCAACCTATTGATCATACCTTGTCCGTTCGTTTGGTATACTTTATCGACTACAACAATGTAAAAAATATCTTCAAGCGTAAAAAAAGAACTCCTAATGTTAGTTCCTAATTGTACATGACAGCTTTAAATAGTACATTTACGCTTATTACACACACGGAATGATTACAGCTAAGAATATACGCAAACGTTACGGCGATTTAGAAGTCTTAAAAGGCATTGATTTAGAGATTAAAAAAGGCGAAGTTGTTTCGATCATTGGCGCATCTGGAGCAGGAAAAACGACTTTGTTGCAGATTTTAGGAACGCTCGATAAAATGTCGCCCAACAATAATAGCTCACTAATCATTAATGATGTAAAAACAGAACGCCTTTCTGAAAAAGAACTTGCCAAATTTCGCAATCATCATATCGGATTCATCTTTCAGTTTCATCAATTGCTTCCAGAGTTTACTGCGATTGAAAATGTGTGCATTCCAGCGTTCATTCAACAAAAAGATAAAGTAGAAGCAGAAAAAAGAGCCAAAGAATTGTTAGATTTTTTAGGCTTGGCAGATCGGTACCATCATAAACCCAATGAACTTTCCGGTGGAGAACAACAACGTGTTGCGGTCGCCAGAGCGTTGATGAACAAACCAGCGATCATTTTTGCCGACGAACCGAGTGGAAATTTAGATTCAGAATCTGCAGAAAACTTACACAACCTGTTTTTTAAATTACGCGAAGAATTTGGGCAAACCTTTGTCATCGTTACACACAACAAAGAACTCGCGAATATGGCGGACAGGACTATTGTGATGCGTGATGGGAATATTATTTGAATTCAGAATGTTGAATTACTCCGTTTTAAGCAATTTCTATTCTTCAAAATACAAATCTAAAGGAGTGGTTTTTCGGAATGAAATGGAGAAAAATTGCATCGAGAAGTACATAGAAATTATTCGTATCAAAGTACTTCTCGATACTAAATTTCTTCGAAATTTCACTCGAAGTGACGGGTTAGATTTCAAAGTTTACATTTAAAATTCAGCATTTTACATTTAACATTTCATAAGCGCAACCTTTTCATATTTTAAGTATCTATTGAGAAAGCTTATACACTATGAAAACTAAAATTCTCAAACTCATTGTTGCATCTACATTTCTACAAATTTGCTTGTATGCTTGCTGTACAGATGTCAATAATATTTTCTTAAGCACAGTCGATTTTACCATAAGAGATTCAGCAGATAACGATATTACAAGCGTTACCAATGAAGATTTCAGTTTGCTTGCCAAAACGGATTATGATTTTTCTCCTGTGGCTTCACTTTTCAAACAATCTGGCTTGCTAAATATGGCGTATGCTACAAGTTGTGATGATGAATATATTATTACCAAACGTGTCACTGATGTGAAATTAACCGCTGATGTGCCGCTTTTTGGAATTGATGCAGGAAATTCGTTAAACGAGCATGTACTGGTTGGTTTTGGTGTTGTTTCTGGCGAAACAGGATTTTCTATGAATGACATGAAAGCCGCATTGAACTATGAACTTACCAATCGTTCAGAAGATTATTTTTTGACTTTTGATACCGTAATTCCCGCAGAAACAACAATTTCTTTTACATTCACAATTACTTTTGAAAATGACGAACAATTGGTACGTGTTACAACTCCAGTAACCTTTACAGAATGATATTCATAATTTACAATCCATAATCCAACGGCAACGTATTTGCAATGCGCTTGTCACCTAAAACGCCTCCGAAAGAAATTTTTCTCGGAGGTGAATAATTTCCATACTTATTGATCATAAATTCTTTTTCATCTTCCAAAATAGTCATAAACGATTTGTGAAAACGATCGTATACAATGACGAGTTTGTCTGCTTTTAATTTTACAAAGGTATCTTCGCCCACAGGCGTAATCTCAAAATATTTATACGGCGGCACAATGAATCTTTTATGAAAAATTTGAAAACCATTTTCTGTGAGTTGCTTTTTTGCCAACGAGCGCATAAAATACAATACCGATTGTCCAAATTCTAGTTCGCGTGCTTTTCTGTGTTTTCGGCGAACACGTTTATTCAATTCCGTATAAAACGTAGAACCTTCTATATATACACTGCGTGTGAGCACTTTTCCTGTGGTAGTGAGTCGCAAATCCGCTTCAAAATCTTCCATGGTGTAGGCCACAGTATATCCTAAGTATTTATTTTTGATGATGATGGGTTTTTCTGCATATGCATTTAGCTTTTGCGTGGTAGGATTATAGGTCAATTTTATATCATCTAAATTCAGAATTTTACATTGAAAAGGTTCTACGGAAGTGCCTATAAATTCACGTTTAAAAATATCCATTTTTTTTCGGCGCGACCACGGATCGTTTTCTAAATACACAGTTCCTAAGGCTTGTGGTTTTAGCGTCATGTAAATTTTTGCTCCATTTTCTAGCTTTCGAACGTCAAATAATAATGTTTGATACCCAATAAAACTAACAACCAATGGTGACTTGGTAGATGGTTTATATCTGATTGAAAATTTACCTTCTTCATTTGTGGCTGTACCAATGGTTGTACCATCAAAATACACGGAAACACCGTACAAAGGTTCTTGTGTTTTTTTATCCAAAATATATCCTTCAAGCGTTTGTGCAAAAGAAATTGAAGCAAAGAGTAAACTAATGAAAACTAAGAATTTTGAGTAATTTTTCATCATAGAAATTTTGATTGAGCATTCCTTAAAAATAATAATTATTTTTGCCAAAAGAGTATTACATCTTATGAACTTTACCGAACTTAAATCTTTTCTTGACGAAAAAGTACTTGAATACAATCAACCCAAATTCGTAGAAAGTGATCCAATTCAGATACCCTATCAATTTCACCAAAAAGAGGACATCGAAATCGCTGCTTTTTTGACGGCTACCATTGCATGGGGCAATCGAAAAATGATCAATAATAATGCCAAAAAGATGATGGAATTGCTAGGAAATTCACCCTATGATTTTGTGATGAATCACACCGAAGAAGACTTGGAATCCTTGGAATCTTTTGTGCATAGAACCTTCAACGGAACTGATTTTACCTTTTTCATCAAAGCCTTAAAAAATATCTACCAACATCACGGTGGATTGGAAGCCGTTTTTGCAAATGCGAACACCAAAAATTTACAAGAAAGCATTTCAGCATTTAAAGAAGTATTTTTTAGTATTCCGCATCCAGAACGCACACGAAAACATGTTTCTGATCCCAATAAAGGAAGTGCTGCAAAGCGTATTAATATGTTTCTCCGTTGGATGGTTCGCAATGACAATACAGGCGTCGATTTCGGCATTTGGAAATCATTGTCACCTTCACAATTATCCTGTCCGTTAGATGTACATTCAGGAAATGTGGCTCGTAAATTAGGATTGTTGAAACGCAAACAAAACGATGCCAAAGCGTTGTTAGAATTAGATACTGCTTTACGAAAACTAGATCCGACTGATCCAGTAAAGTATGATTTTGCCTTGTTTGGATTGGGCGTTTTTGAGAAGTTTTAGGGTAGACTATTTTAGACTACTTAGACTTGTTTAGACTTGTTTAGAGTTTTATATCTTGCTTGGAGTTTCTGACGAAGCAAGCTGTTTCGTTTTTAAAATTACTTTTACTTGAAACACCACTAATCCCTAATTCTCAAAACCTATTGCCTTCAATTATTTATATTTTATTTTTAAATTTTTACCATAAAAAAACCTCATCCGATGATGAGGCTTTTAGTATGCTATATTTTAGCTATTTTTTCTTATCTCACACGATCGAAAACAATAGCATCATTCTCAAAATTTGTGGGTCTTCCTGTTCCGCCACCAAACGTCATTGCCATTTGCATTTCGTTTCTGGATTTCATATTTATAATCCCTTTCAAGCGTCCTAATTCTTTATTTGCTTTGTTATCATAAATGATAAAATCAATTCCTTTTGGAGACGTTCCGTTGTTTACGGTATATTTCATCGCAGCATTGGTTCCTTGATGATTGTATGATTTTCCTCCCATCGTTTGGCCGTTGAACTCAAAGGTTGCGTATCCGTCGCTTGACAAGGTTAGGAATCCAATATCACCTTTGTCTTTTCCTTTCCATTTTCCAACATACTCACCTTCGGGTGCAGTAAAAGAGACTAAAAGTATAAGAGCAACTAAGGCAAACGATATTTTTTTAAAAATTTTCATAATCGGGATTTTAATAAGTTTTCTGTCAACAATATAATTCAATATTTTTTAATTGACTAATTATTTTTTTGTGTTTAATTTGATATTCTTTTTAGTACTAGCAATTTACATGCCAACAATCGCAGCTTCCGCACAACGTCCGCCGTCCATTGCCGCAGAAACAATTCCGCCAGCATAACCGCCACCTTCTCCACAAGGAAATAATCCTGACACTTCTGGATGTTCTAAGTTTTCTTTTCTCGGAATGTTTACGGGTGATGATGTACGCGACTCCACACCAACAATATTTGCCTGATTTGTATAATAACCGTTCATTTTTTGTCCAAACGCAGCAAATCCTTTTCGCAAACGTCCGCCAATACTTTTTGGTAAGAGCGAATGTAACGGTGACGATTGTAATCCTGGTTGATACGACGTCGGATTCAAATCAGTTGAAAGTTTGCCTTCCACAAAATCCGTTAAGCGTTGTGCGGGTGCTACTTGACTTCTTCCGCCTGCCGTAAATGCCAAACGCTCCAAATCTTTTTGAAACTCCAATCCTTTTAATACGCCGTACTGTTCGTATTTGTGTAAATCTTTCTCTGCGTTGATTTCCACCACAATTCCAGAATTGGCAAATTTATTATTTCGTCGCGATGGAGACATTCCATTCACCACAACTTCGCCATTGGCTGTTGCTGCGGGCACAATAAATCCGCCAGGACACATACAAAACGAATATACACCTCTGTCGCGCACTTGATGCACCAAACTATAAGCTGCTGCTGGTAACAATTCGTTGCGT
>CAZHSA010000120.1:0-10151 GCA_964535135.1 uncultured Kordia sp. | reverse complement strand
AAAAACGGATTTGCCTTTTTAGGATTAATTTTTCTCGGAGTTTTATTAATGAATGCCGTTGCACAAGATGCAGCCATTTCCGCAGAAAACGAATCAGCAGTCACAATGCCTTCAGCGAAATCAGTTGTAAACGATTACAATGTGTATGCATTGGAGGTTCCAGAAACGCTCGAATTTGCAGGCGAAAACGTGCCGTTACATTTACCAGACATTAAAGAACGCATGGACAGAGAATTGCTAGTCAACACATATTGGCAATCCAATGGTTTGTTATTATTCAAACGTGCTAACAAATACTTTCCTATCATCGAACCAATTTTAAAAGAATACGGTGTTCCGGATGATTTTAAATATCTAGCAGTGATTGAAAGTGGCTTGCAAAATGTAACCTCTCCAGCAGGTGCGAGAGGATTTTGGCAAATCATGAAAACGACAGGACGCGAAAATGGCTTGGAAATCAACGCGAATGTAGACGAGCGCTATCATTTAGAAAAAGCGACACGTGTAGCATGTAAATATTTGCTAGACGCTAAACAACGTTTTGGTAATTGGACATCAGCTGCAGCAGCATACAACGCAGGAAATGCAGGAGTTGCGCGCCGTATGGAAGATCAGCAAGTAGATTCTTATTACGATTTATTACTAGGACAAGAAACAGGACGTTATCTTTTTAGAGTCATTGCGATCAAAGAAATCTTTACCAATGCTAAAAAATACGGTTTCAACTTTGATGAAAAGCACTTATACACATACATTCCTACCAACAAAGTAGAAGTAGATACAGCTATTACTAATATTGCAAGTTTCGCGAAGAAGTTCAACATCAACTATAAAATCTTAAAAATTCACAATCCGTGGTTGCGTGAGAATAAGTTGAATAATAAGTCTAGAAAATTATATAAGATTGCGATTCCTGAAAAAGGATACTATCCGACGAAATAAATGATCTCATTCTGAACTTTTACGCTGAGTTTATCGAAGTGTGATTCAGAATCTCATTAAAAGTAAAATCTCCCAACGAGTTGTGTTAAGGCTCATTGGGAGATTTTTTTTAGATAGAAATTTATTTATAACGAATACAGCAATAATAAGTACCTGCATACGCCCATCTTGTGTCATCTCCACCTGTGATAGTTTTCACTTCAAACTTTGAAATCGCTTTTTTGTTGAGTTGTAACGATGTGATTTTTTGTTTTTTCATGATTCTTAAAATATTGGTTAATAAGTGGTTAAATTACTAAAATGACTTTGAAGATCGGTAAGGTATTGCCGTAAATCATTGTAGATATATTCCGTATTTAAAACCAAACAATCAAAACTCCATCACCCAAAAATTGCCATTTCCATAAAAATTTCGTTCTTTTGAGTGTTACCAACTGATTTCTACGAAAATCACCATCATTTCTCTCTTGAGCATACAAAATAACATACTGCAAACCATTCATCACTTACGAACTTCGGGACAATTTGTACTATATACAAACAAGCCCAAAATAAGTACAAGTGAATTAAATGATGTAGGCGATTTTTTGGAACAAAAATATGAAAATGAATCGCTAAATTATCCGTTTGATGCGCCGCCGTTTGACAAAGAAGCCGCAACTTGGGCAGCAAAAACCATCTACTATGCAGCACAGTTTTTAGCGCATCGTGGGGAAGAACCGAAAAACTTGCACCAATTTTTTGGAGACTTTAAAGGAGAACTCACACCAAGTGTATTAATTTCAGCAGATGTATCACTTCGTTTCTTGCCGTTCATTATCAAAGAATTAGAATACATTGACTTTGACGATTGGTTGGTAAAACTCCTCAAAACACAATTGGAAAAATTTCCATACACAACAATCGGACACGATTTAGATATAGAACTAAAAGAAGAAAAACTCGCGAAACTCTTTCAAAACGATTGTTTCCGAACTTTATATATTGATAGAGTCATCGCACAAAAAGATATCAGCCTTACGGCACATAAAATCATTCACGAAAACGTCGCTATCCATCTAGGGGAGCATGCACAACACTTTTGGAAAGCGTTTTCAGTTGAAGCATAAACATTATGAACGAAACAAAAAAAATACGAACCATTCTCGATGAAATCAAAAATGTCTTTGTAGGCAAAGATGAAGTCATTGATTTATTAGGAATCGGCTTATTAGCAAGAGAAAATGTATTCTTGTTAGGACCTCCAGGAACAGCAAAAAGTGCCATCGTTAAACAATTATCGAGTCATGTTATTGGCGGAATTAACTTTGATTACTTGCTGACGCGATTCACAGAACCTAACGAAATCTTTGGGCCGCTAGACATTCGATTGCTAAAAGAAGGAGAATTGGTTACCAATACGGACGGAATGCTTCCGGAAGCGTCGTTGGTGTTTTTAGATGAAATTTTCAATGCGAATTCGGCTATTCTGAACAGTTTACTCATGGCGCTGAATGAAAAAATATTCCGTCGTGGAAAAGAAACAAAACAATTGCCAGCCTTAATGTTTATCAGTGCGAGCAATCAGTTGCCAGAAGACGAAGCCTTAGCTGCATTGCTAGATCGTTTCCTCATTCGCTTAAAAGTAGACAATGTAAAACCCGATCGACTCGAAGAAGTATTGCAAGCAGGTTGGAAATTGGAACGCAAAGAAAAATCGGCGCAAACTCAAATTTCTCCCGACGAAATCACAGCATTGCAACAACAAGTGAAAAATGTAAATCTGGCGCCTATTCGCAGTGCATATATTGAATTAATTCACAGTTTGCGAAGTACAGGCATAGAAGTCTCTGACCGACGTGCAGTAAAAATGCAAAACCTAGTGGCAGCAAGCGCTATGTTGTGCGATAGAACAGAAGCGATTGTATCTGATTTATGGGTGTTGAAATACATTTGGAGTACGGAAGAACAAATAGAAACGCTGCAAGCTACCGTAAATGCATTGATAGAGAAGGAAAAAACGGAAGAAAGTGTGCATCCGCAAGCATTCTTCAACAAAGCACCGAATCCAGAAGAATTGATGAATGAAGTTTCAAACCTAAAAGAAAAATTTTCAAACAGTGAAATTTCATTACAAGAACTAAACGTAATCAAAGACAAATTACGCTACTTACAAAATCGTACCGATTGGGTAAAAGATCAGCAGAAAAAACAATACATACATACCGAAATTGACCAATTGTGGAAAGAAATATTACACAAAGCATAACGGAATATTGGTTGCGATTGCCATCAAAATATAAAGAAAAATTAGCGCAAATTCGAGTGTGGAAATCCTTGCGAATGGCGACTGATGGTGATGACATTTGGGTTCGCGGTATTGCGCCAAGTGAATTGAATAGTGCAGAAATACGAAGCATTCCGTTCAAAAAAATATACTTTCAGCATGACAATGCGCTGTTTCTTTTAGGTGGAAATATTCCTGAAGAACGCTTACAAACATCGTTACTTTGGTCACCCATTCACAAAGCATTGCCTGTAGAAACGCCCGATGAGAACTTTAACTATTTCGGAATTGACGCAAAAATACCGCTCAACATCATTCCTTCAAGTGTAGAACGAATGCCGACCGCACAGTTAATTCCGCTAGCAACCTTAGACAACATCATTCCTAAAATGCCCGCCATACGTTTGCAGCATATTCAGTGGGTGATTATTGAAGATCAAGCATTACTAATCGGCGCGCCATTGCTTTCCATGCCTGGAAAAACCTATTGGCAAACACAAAACTTTCTAATGCCCGCAGGATACGATTTTGAATATCCAGAAGTAAATATCTATTTCAACAAAAACAACAATCCGAACAATGAAAATTTGATGGTGATGCAAACCGATCAAAGCTATTTTAAAATTCCGAAAGAAAACATACAAAAACTCACAATCAGTGGATACCGATTGTCACGATAACACATGAGCCAAACGCATACAAAAGCTGTCTATTACTTTCAATCTTACCAGGACTATTTTTGGGAATGGGAAATTGATCACATGTTCCACGGAAACGTGATTCAGGATGCGCAAAACTATGAAGGTGGTTTTAACTGTATCAGTATTCCGGACGGCATGACGATTGTGTACAAAGAGCAAATAGCGGAAGTATTGCCATTACTTTCCGAAACAGGATTTCCACCATTTGGCGCGTTGATATTGACGTTTTTGGCAACAAACTCAGGCGAAGTTGGTGTGGCTGTGAAGGAAATCTTTACTGAAATTTTAGAAAAGCATAAAAACTTTCCAACGGTTGCTCATATTGATTTCGCTGCTGCAGAAGCGTTTTTGAGCACCTTAATCGGGTTGCCTGCAACCTATAAAAAAGGAAAAAACCGAATTGATTTGTTTTTATTTCTGTTTGAAACGGCAAATCACAGTTTATCGCCTAAATTTTCGAAAGAAATCATAGCATTCATGGAGCATTCTTTTATGCTCAATCAATGCAGTGAAAAACAAGAGGTGACGGTTACTGCTTTAAGTAAAGACATCAATACGTTGGCGTTATTGCATCATCGCTATCCAACGGTAGAAGCACTGCTAAAAGCTTGGTTAAAAATAACAGAAGTTCCGGTAACACCAGAAGATACTGAAGTAGAACATTTTAGCGAAAATCCAGACTTCATTCAAGAATTGACGGAAGAACCGAAAACGTTCTTTATGGGAAGTCTCATCAAACGCTTATGGTCAGGAATTCAACTGCCAATGCATTATGTGCATCCTGGCGAAATGCCGTTGGGCGGAATATCGGACATTACCAACAAAGGAAAATTTGATAACATCCTTATTTCAGAATTTGCCAATGACGACTTAATTTTTCTTCACAGAATTGCCAACAAAGAAGCCTTGTTCATTCGCCGAGAAACGACGCCGGAAGAAGACTTGCGCACACGTATCTTCTTAATTGATACTACGATAAAAAATTGGGGAACACCGAAAATTCTATCATTCGCAACGGCGTTTTCGTTTATACATCATCCAAAAAATGAAATGCACTTTCAGCCATACGCATTGGGCGAAAACTGTACTCCTTTGCGCTTTGATACGAAAGAAGAAATCATTTCGGGTTTGCAACGTACGTCACCTTTATTAGACGCTTCAGCAGCCATTGAAAATTTCATTTTAACATCTGAAGAAGAAAACATAGAAATCACACTGTTTACAACGGCTAAAACCTTAGAACACGCGCATGTGCGCCGATTGTTCAATCTATATCATGCAAAATTTGGTGGTGTCATCACTTCGGACAGTCAAGGAAATATTGACGTGTACAAGATGAAAAATGGTGCCAAACGTTTGCTCAAACACATTCAACTGCCATTACAAGATCTTTGGGCACATCCGCCGAGAAAGAAAAATGCTCCGCGTAAAAAAACAGCTAAAGGCGATGCGAATGTCATAAATTATCCGTTGTTATACGGTTTTCCAACACGTGTTGCAATTAACTTCACAGATGAAAAACACGCTTACATTTTACAAAAAAATGGGGATTTGTTCTGTGCTGACGACAGCAAAAAAGGATTTACAATGATCCAACGAGACATTCGGTTCATTACAGGGATAAAGCAAGAAAAAATTGCAGTAATGTATCAAGATGAATTGATGGTGTTGTTTTGGACGGTCGATAATTTTATGGTATTTAAAACAACTACAGCTACTTACACGTACAAATTTGACCTATCAAAACATAAAAAAGCCTATTTTAAAACACTTATCGTACATGAAGACGATTTATACTTAGTCACAAGAAATTATTACAGCGATGCGCCTGTATTTACCTATTTTGATCTTTCTGATAGATCATACATGTCTGTAGAACAGCCTAGCGAAGCATTGCAAAAAACCTATAAAAATTATCTAGCGAACAAAATTACCTATCTGGATGGCTCTGTATTGACTAAAATAAATGCCATTACACTTACGATAGATTTAGAATTTGTGTTCAATTTTAAGCATCGTTTGGATTTGATAGAAGCTACAGGATATTTTGAATTGATAGATAGGGAAGAAGCAGGCTTGGATGACGAATTTACGACCTATCTTCACAAACGCAATCAAAAAGCACTATTTCCAGATGGCAGTACGATTCAGATTGACAAAAATGGAATCATCATATTTAAAAGTGCCAATCCTGAAATTCCAACGTTTTATTTAGCTTCTTACATTGGTATTGGTATCGCTTTATCTACAGGAGAAGAATTTGCTGGAAACAAATATTTTTTACCACAAGATGCAGAAGTGAATACAATTGAAATTAGCCAGTTTGATATAAAATATGTAGAACCATTTATACAACAAATACTGTATAATCAATGAAGCTAGCATTGCAACATACCGATAATAATTTGTACCCGCGTTGTGGTATTTTTATCAAGCACGCTTCTCCGAAAGTATGGTTGACAGAAATTACGCGAATGCAACTAAAGCTGTCTGATTGTACAATATATCCGTGTCCTGCATTGGAAGCAAATAGTATTTCGGGCGCATTGATCATTTTTAAAACAGCACAAAAAAAAGTAGACATTCTCAATCATCCATGTGTGTTAAAAGTACACACAGGTTTTTATATTCCTGAAAACACGCAGTTGAACATGTCGATGACACAAGAAGAATACGCGAAAATATTACAAGGGAAGCCACATTTTTTTCATCATCAGTATGGCTTTATTGAACTAAAAGAAGAAGTACAGTGGGAAACGCTATTAGAAACTCCTGAGGAACAATTTCCAACAATAGAAACTCCTGCAAAAGGCGTACAAATTCCCACGAAAGTGACTGCATTTAGTGTAGAAATAGCGGAAGAAGAAACCGAAAAAGCACTCAGCAATCCGTTAGGTGACGAAAAAGTAGATCCGAAAGATTTACCGTTTGATATGAAAAAAGTGCTGGAAGGCAACAACAAAGAAGTTGAGAAGTACTTAAAATACATAGAAAAAAATCCGGAAGCAGCTTTAAAAATGGCGGTTCCGTTAGACATGTTGGGCACTTCGCGTGGAAAAGCATTTGCCCAATACAAATTTAAAAGTAACTTTTTTGATAAGATCGGTTTAGGAAACGCCACTGAAAGCACCAAAGCAGGCATTAAAATGATTGTAGGTATTTTGGCAATCGTTATGATTTTTTGGTTAGGTTCTTTTGTGCTGGATACTTATAAAAAGAATCAAATTAAAGTGGTTTCGGGCGGACTCACAGTACAAACAGATTCGACGAATAAAGAAGTGCCCACAGATGCAGTTCGTGTATTAGAAGCGAAGGAAGACAACGAAAACACTACGAATACAGAAGAAGAAGCGCGTAGAAAAAGAGCGTTAGAAAAGTATCCCAACACGAGCAACAAATATGACGGCGCAGAAGAAGTGGCAACGGATTATGCCGTAAAAGGATTTTTACTATTTGTAATTTTTATAGTGGGATTTATTTTTGTGGGATATTTAATTGTGACGAGAAAAAAGAAGCGTCCGAAAGGCCATGCCAAAAACAATGATTCCTCTTCGTGGATGAATTTACCCGAAGAAAGTGAACTGTTCTCATTTGATGATATACCACAAAAGAAAAAAGGCTTTGATTTTTACTTTGGCGACGACGAACTGTCCGCTGAAGGTAAAATATTCCTTATTTTTATTCTCACGGCTGCGGTAGCGTATTTGCTGTATCCTATGTTTAAAAATGCTGAAATGAAAACTATTTTCATCATTATTACGATAGGAATTTTGGTGCGATTGCTCATTTTTTTACTCAACAAAAACAAATCACTAAAAGATGACTAACAGTAGAAACCAAGAATTTCATTCCAAATTGATTCTCTTCGTCGTTGTGGTGATGTTGATGAAGTTTGTATACCTTGTGGTGACTTCCATTAGAACAGGAGATTTTCCTGGTTTTTTGATCGGACTCATCATTTTGGTACTCGTTTTATTTGGATTGATCATATTTATAAATTCACTATTCAAAAGCGAAGCAGAATCAGGAAGAAGCGGCGCAGGTGGCACTACTACTATTGGCGATCGTCAGTTTGACATGTTAGCGCAGCATTATGAAAAATTAACGGAGGATTTTATCGCAAAAAAACAATTCAAAAAAGCGGCATACATTCAATTGCGATTGTTGCAAAATCCGTACAAAGCTGCTAACATTTTAAAAGATGGACATTTGTATAATGAAGCTGCATTGGTGTATTTAAAAAAGTGTCACAACAAATTTGAAGCTGCGGAATGCTATGAATTGGCGCGTTCGTATTCGAAATCCATCAAACTGTACAAAGAGTTAGAGATGAATGAAAAAGTGGGCGATTTATACCAAAAAATGGACGATAAAAAGAAAGCGCATCATCATTATCAAATTGTGGTAGACGACTATTCAAAAAACTATCAATATGTAAAAGCGTCGTTGGTATATCGCAAAAAAATGGACAATATCATTGCTGCGAACGAATTGCTTCTAAAAGGTTGGAATGATCATAAAGATGCCGTAAACTGTGCCAATAACTACTTTGCCAATTTTAAAGACAAAGCTTCTCTTGAAAAAGAACTTCACGATTTCAAAGCCAAACGGACAAATACAGGAAACGAACAAAATTTCCTAAAAGCACTGACGCACGAATACAATAAAGACATTGCGCCCAAAGAAGATATTCAATTCATGGCATACGAAGTGATTTCTAAAAATCATAAAAATGAAGAAATGGTGTCACTGTTAAAGCATTTTGTCAATGACGACACACAATTAACCAAAGATATTCTACGTCATAAAATGAAAAAATGATCGTTCTCACAAAAAGAAACATGTTAAAAGGAGTTTTCTATGTTGATGATTGCTATAGTTTTTGTTCGTTTTTTGATTGATGAATTGGGTATTTGTGAAAACAAACAAACTTTCTAGTTGTATTTAGAACGATCAAATTTTCTATTTTTCTGTGGTTTGAAGCGTGTTCGACTTCTTTTTATTAGCTAATTTAAAACGCCATTTCAAGCCAAACAATGGTTTTATAAAAGGAATTCTTTTAATCAGTAACTCATACATGATAAAACATCCTACAAAAGTAAGTACTGTAATCATGATGAATGATAGATATGCTGGCAATTGATACGGTAAAATAAACAGTGCCGCAAGATACAACACCAACATGTGTACAATATACACAGGATAGGCAGCTTTGCTCAAATAGGACAAGGTTTTGCTTGGTTTGTTTAAGTATTTATGACAAAATCCGAATACGGCAAAAATCCAACAATTCGATTCTACAACGGTCAAATAACCAGGACCTTCGGTGGCATACATTACAAATCGGATGGTAAATAATATTGCCGCGATTCCTACGTAAAGCCATCTCCATTTTACAACATTCTGCCAAAAAGGTTTGCCAACATACATAAAAAGAAATCCAAAAAAGAAAGCTAACAATCCTATAAAAAATCCGTGCCAAGTTTCTGCATATACCGCAAATGGCTTGGGTTGTAAAATGATGACTTCAACAGCAAAGAAAATATTTACCAACAACAAGCCAAAAGGAGTGTTGAACAACTTGGTAAGCCACTTTTTAAAAGTACTGTCTCCATGTTTTTTTAAGCATAAAAATACGGGTAACAAGAGTAGGACATAGCAAAAAATATTCCCTAAGAACCATAAATGTCCTAAATGTGGATAATAATCCAACGCCAATTTGTAATACTTCTGAAACACAAATATGTGCAATGGCGTAATGGCGATGATTCCAAAAACAAACGGAACCAAAATACGCTTGCTACGTTCTACAATCAATTGCAACCAATTTCGTTTGCGCATGGCAAAGTACAATCCCATACCAGATACATAAAACAGAATCGGAATGCGCCATACATTGAGCATGGTCATTGGTTTCCACAAACCTTCCCAAAGTTCGTCACTTCGAATAAAAGCGATAAACATGGCCCAAGGTTGAAAAATAATGGCAATATGGTAAATTAACAATAAACCAATAGCAATAACGCGGAGCCAATCAATATCGTGTCTTCTATTTGTGGATTCCATAATGAATAGTTTTTAAATGTAGTGTAGTATTTTTTTTTGATTGAATTGTATACCAACCGAAGTCTATTGTAACATCATCGCAATGACAGGACGCGCTTTTTCAACTGCTGCAAGATCTAAAGTAAAACCCATTGGTTTCAACTGTAAAATCAGCATTTCGTAAATAGGTTTTAGCT
>CAZHSA010000119.1:0-10351 GCA_964535135.1 uncultured Kordia sp. | reverse complement strand
TTAGTTGAGCCAATTCAAGGTGAAGCAGGAGTGTATGTTCCATCTGAAGGATATTTAGCAAAAGCAAAAGCGTTGTGTGAAGCGCACAATGTGTTATTCATTGCAGACGAAGTACAAACAGGAATTGCACGTACAGGACGCTTATTAGCCACTTGTGGAAACTGTTCTTGTGAGCAAAAAAACTGTAGTGGAACACCAGACGTAAAACCTGATGTATTAATTTTAGGAAAAGCATTATCTGGCGGAGCGTATCCAGTGTCAGCCGTATTGGCAAATGACGATATTATGGGCGTTATTCGTCCTGGGAATCACGGTTCTACATTTGGAGGAAATCCGGTAGCAGCCGCAGTTGCTATGGCTGCATTGGAAGTGGTAACTGATGAAGCATTGGCAGAAAATGCCTTCCAATTAGGAGAATTATTCAGAAGTGAACTTAACAAATATATTGAAACGAGTACCATTGTAAATCTTGTCAGAGGAAAAGGATTGTTGAACGCTATTGTGATCGACGATACGGAAGACAGTGATACTGCTTGGAATATTTGTATGGCATTGCGTGACAATGGTTTATTAGCAAAACCAACACACGGAAACATCATTCGTTTTGCGCCGCCGTTAGTCATGACAAAAGATCAATTATTAGAATGTGTAGCCATCATTACAACTACACTCAAACAATTTGAAAAATAGTGCCCATACGCAAACAAGATAGCAATGTATTCGATAACTTCGAATTACGATTAAACGAAAGCTCAAAGAAGTTTCTTCGGAAAGCTTCTACATGGGCTTTCGTGCTTTCTATTATTGGTTTTGTAGTATCTGGTCTTTTACTTTTTGTGGGAATGTTTTCGCTGATTTTCTTCAACGAAGCCAAAACAGTTTTTGAAGGATTTAGTGAATTTCCACCATACGTATATTCAATATTTTACATCTTAATTGCCATTATTAATTTCATCCCAGCATTGTATTTATCGTCTTTTTCAAGAAGAATGAAGGCTGCATTGCGTGATAAAAATACGAGCGATTTAGAAAAAGCATTCTCCAAACTCAATATGTATTTCATGTTCGTTTCTATAGCAGCATTAAGTACAATTTTTATGTCGCTACTGTCAATAGTATTTCTTTCTTTAGCTTCGTTGTAAACTTCACAGCGGTTACATTCTGATCAAATCTTCGAAAAATTTTATTTGAATGAAACTTACCTCGAACTAACGTAAAATAGTATTTTTGTATTCTAAAACTTGCACACGTGAAGTCAACATACAAAACAGCCATTTACTTTTTTCTAATATTTTTTGGTGGAGGATTATTGCTCTTTCGAGAAGAATTAAAAGGCGAAACTCAATTAATCGTCACCATTGCTGCGATTTTTTCGTTAATGTTTGGACTCTACAAAGTAAATTCTTCGTTGACTTCAAATCGGCAGAAAGCGTATGAAAACCAAGAGCATTTCAACAGAGAAGAATACGCTAAAAAAGAAAAATTAGAAGAAAAGAAAGATAAATAACTAGCCATTATGAATTTTCAAGTAGGAGATCGGGTAGAAGCAATTGACGATGTTATTAAAGGCGTTGTACAAGCTATTAGCGGCAGTACAATTACAATGGAAACGGATGAAGGTTTTCCACTTACATTTGAAGCTGCTGAATTGGTGAAAATTGCTTCGGACGAGATTGCTCGTGATTTATCCAATCAAAAAATATACAGTGCCATTCAAGAAAAGGAAGCTGCCAAAAAGCCAAAACGCGTATTGCCGAAGTCCAAAAAAGAACGCATTGAAACTGTGATGGAAGTCGATTTGCACATTCATCAACTCACCAAATCTAGCAAAGGAATGAGCAATTACGATATGCTCACATTGCAAACAGACACTGCAAAACGACAGTTAGAATTCGCTATAAAAAAGCGCATTCCGAAAGTAGTATTCATTCACGGAGTAGGCGCAGGTGTTTTGAAAGAAGAATTATATTATTTATTTCGTCGCTACGACAATGTAAAATACTATGACGCCAACTATCAAAAATACGGTTCGGGCGCCACGGAAGTCTATATTTATCAAAATCCGAAATAAATGTTTTATAATCAATATTCAACATGAAAAAACACCTCACTATACTTTTACTGCTATTTTGTATTCAAGTATCCATTGGACAATCTGAAAAGGAAAAGAAAAAAGCAATTGAATTCTTTAAATTTGAGATGAAGCAATTGAGTGATTCTTCCGCATATTATTTTGACAAAGGAATAAAACTCTTAAAAGAAGGAGAAACTCCAGCTAAAATTACCACACTAATTAGTCCTGCGCTAAAAAGATTAGAAACAGAAATTGATAAAAAAGTATATAGTTTTAAGACTGTAATCGAGAAATTTGAACTTACGAAATCAGAATCACAAATAATTTTTGAAGCATTGAAAAAAATGTTCAAAAACAATCAAGAAAAGTACAAACAGCTGACTGAGAAAGGTGTGAAAATAAATTAAGAATTTTCAAGAAAATCAGCAAAACCCCAAGACCAAACACCTAATACCCAAGTTTACTCTACCACAGTAGTTACTTCACCAAACATAAATTCTCCGTAACGAACATCTTGTCCGTTGGTTCCTGTAAATACAACATTATAGAAAAAGGTACTGTGTAAATATCCTGTGATTTCCATAGTATCACTATCTATTACTTCGGTGGTCGTAACTTCTATGGTTCCATCAACGGCAGTATATTCTAGCACAATAGGAATGTCAGAAGGCAATTCATCACAAAAATAACCACTTGTAATGCTACTATCAAAGCTTCTGTAAAAACAAGAAGCATCACTATTCAATTCTGCGGTTCTTGGCGTGTCAACTTCGGTAACTTCGTTGATATACAAATCTGACGGCGCTTCTAGAATTAACGTTTCGGTACCATTTATTTTGAACAATAGCGTTACTCCTGCAGGAATTCCAGTGCTTGAGGTGCAAGCTTCTACGGTAGCCGTTGATTGAAAGTCAATTTCTTCAATTGTCAAATCTCCATCATCACAACTAAAAAAAGTACAGGCGATTGCAAAAAGGAATACTATTTTCTTCATAAAGGTGTCATTATAATTTTTAAACCAATTCGGAAACAAAAGTATTAAGAAAACTCTATTTATTTCGAAACATATTGTTAATAATTTTATTTCGCCTATTTTTGTTCATCTTTTTATACCCAATCCTATTTACACACATACGAAATGAAGAACGTATATTTTGATAGTGCAGCTACTACACAAATCCGACCACAAGTTGTCGATCGCATCAAAAAAGCTTTAGAAGAAAATTTTGGAAATCCTTCTTCGACGCATAGTTTTGGTCGCTCGTCTAAAACGTTGATAGAAACTGCACGTAAAACCATTGCTAAATACTTAAATGCGTCTCCGCAAGAAATTATTTTTACTTCTGGCGGAACGGAAGCAGATAATATGGCATTGCGTTGTTCTGTGAGAGATTTAGGTGTTACCACCATCATCACGTCTCCAATTGAGCATCATGCGGTATTGCATACGGTAGAACAATTGCGCGTAGAAAGCGATATCAAAGTTGCGTATGTAAAATTACAATCGTGCGGAACGCCTGATTATGAGGATTTAGAAGCACTGTTGAAAGCTGATAATTCTAAAAAATTAGTAAGCTTGATGCATGTAAATAATGAAATCGGGAACTTATTAGATGTAGACAAAGTAGCCGGAATTTGCAAAGAATACGGCGCATTATTTCATTCGGATACGGTACAATCTATCGGGCATTTTGAATGGGATGTACAAAAAACACCTGTCGATTTTATGGCAGCTGCAGCACATAAATTTCATGGACCCAAAGGAATTGGTTTTGCCTTTATTCGAAAAGACTCTGGATTAAAACCGTTAATCTTTGGCGGATCGCAAGAACGTGGATTTAGAGCTGGAACAGAAGCTGTGCACAATGTAGTTGGCTTGGAAGAAGCTTTCCGCTTAGCGTATGACAATTTAGAAGCAGAAAAAAACTATGTTGAAGGCTTGAAAAGTTACTTTATGGACGAACTTAAAAAAGTATTGCCCGAAGTAACATTCAACGGAAACTGTCACGAAACTACTAAAAGTACGTATACCTTAGTAAATGTGTGTTTGCCTTTCGATCAGCAAAAAGCCTTGATGCTTTTATTTCATATGGACTTAAAAGGCATTGCTTGCTCCAAAGGAAGTGCTTGCCAATCGGGAAGTAGCAAAGGTTCGCATGTATTACGCGCCATTTTGAGTGATGAAGACTTAGAAAAACCATCGTTGCGTTTCTCTTTCTCAAAATTCAACACCAAAGAAGAAATTGATTACGTAGTGCAAACGCTGCATGAATATGCGAATTCTTAATTTGATTAAAAGATTCGCTTTCGTCAAGCTGGGCTCAGCTCAGCTTCTCATCATACATACTAAGCATAGAAAGTGAGTTCGTAGAAATGAATTCACTTTTTTATTTATAACAGATTAAAGTTTTGGCTCTTTTTTCTAACTTTAGATCGTAGCAACTACTTAATAATTTGAACAAAAATGTGTCGATACGGATTTCATGCATATAAACCACATTACGCCTGTTTTGAATGTCGAAAAACATTTAAAAGAAGATTTCTTGTTGATATTAATAGAGATTTAAGTGAGTTTCAAACGCAATCGTACAAATGCCCTGAATGTGGAGGAATGACTGCAAATATGGGTTTAGATTTTGAATCGCCCAAAAAATCTGATGTAAAAGCGTGGAACCATGTAAAAGATCTTTATAAAACAGGAATTACATTTCATTCTTGTGGATGTTCGGGTCCTGGTTATATTCCGAGAGATACCGCTACGCTGATTGACTTTCTGAATGAAAAAAAAGAAACCTACATTGAACATCTACAGTTTTGGATGGCAAGAATGGAACCACAGACTGAAAGTGAAAAAAATAGAGATAGAAGCAAGAACAGGCACTTCTTAAACAGTTTGCCTGTTGAATTTGAAACTGGAACAAAAAATAGCAGAAAAACGGATTTAAAAAAAGCAGTAGAATATTGGACTGAAAAGGTGAATAGCATAGTTAAAAATATAGAGGAAATTACGAAGGGCAATGCATAACTGTAATTTAAAGTTGTACTCGCACAAATTATATTTAATAATATCTTTATATTGAAACACCAATCAAAAACCAGGCTTTTAAAACGCCGAACCTAAAATGATTAAATCCCTTACTTCCAATCCAAAGCAACTCAGTATAGTATATATTTTACTATTGATTCTTGCTTTTTTAGCGATTTACAGCAGTATTTTTGATGCAAAAGTAAGTTTAGGTGGCGACAATGCGAGTTACTATATTTTGGGAAATGCCATTGCCAATGGTGAAGGATATACCAACATTCATCACGCAGAAAAAGAAGCACATTATCACTATCCGCCAGGATATCCGGTGATCATTTCGGGAGTTGTCAAATTCATTTCAAACGATATTCGTGCCATCAAAATAGTGAATGGCGTTTTTCTCTTAGGCGCCATTGTACTCTTGTTCTTTTTGGTAAAAACGCTTTCGCAGAACCATCATTTGGCATTTGCAACAAGCTTCATTAGTTTGCTGAACTATCATATTTTAGGGTATTCCACCATGATGATGAGTGAAATTCCTTTTCTATTCTTTTCGCTGCTCTGTATTTGGTTATTTCTTAAGATTGATTTCTCAAAACCTGTATTCAAAAATTGGACATTTCTTGTATTGGTGATGTGTCTCTCGTTTTCGTTTTACATTCGTTCGGTAGCATTGGCGCTAATTGCCAGCATGATTGGCGTTTTATTCTTAAAAAAACACTGGAACTATGTATTCAGTTTGGCTGGCGGTTGTATCGTATTATATCTTCCGTGGATTTTACGAAGTCAAAATGCTGCTGGAAACACGTATATTTCACAACTTTCCTTGAAAAATCCGTACCAACCTGAATTGGGAAGTATTGGTTTCTCAGATCTTGTAGACCGATTCTTAATCAACTTAGAACGCTATATTACTAAGGAAATTCCTTCGGGATTGACTTCTTCTAACGAAATTGTCTATTCAGATGCTGCGGCACCTTTTATGGAATGGTTTGTTAGCTTTTTATTGTTAGGATTCATCGCTTTTGGAATCTATAAACTATCAAAATTCCGAACGTTCATTTTCTTATACATACTTGCGTTTTTTGGTTTATTGTTGGTGTGGCCAAGTGTTTGGTATGGAACACGTTTTATCTTACCATTACTACCATTGCTTATTTTTTTAGGTGTTTTTGGTGTGAATGAACTCATCAAGTTAGGTGGTTCAAAAATTGGGCAGTCATCACAAAAAATCCTTCCTGCACTGATGATCGTACTTTTGGCGAGTTGGTCCATTTTCTACGGAAGTAGTTCCATTTCTAAATTATACAATAAAGCAACTGCGGACTATGCCGATAATTACAAGAATTATTTCGCTGCGGCGGAATGGATCAAAAATAATGCTGCTGCAGATGCGATCACTGCGGTTCGAAAAGAAGGTTTGTTTTATCTCTTCTCAAAAAAACAGGTCACAAACTACCAACGAACGCCTGACAAAGAAGCGCAAATTGCGTATTTAAAAGAAAAAAAAGTAGCATATGTTGTCGTTGAGCAATTAGGCTATTCTTCCACAAGTAAATATTTAGTGCCGGTGATGGATCGGTATCCGAATAAATTCAAAACCATACTACAACTGCAAAACCCAAATACGTATTTGATGAAATTTGTTCCAGAATTAGGCTATTCAGGCGATTGGAAAAATGAGCAACGAAATGGTGTCGGAATCTATGTTTGGGAAGATGGACAACAATACGAAGGCAACTGGAAAAACAATGTGCGCCACGGACAAGGAAAAATAACTTTTGCCAATGGTGAAACACTAGAAGGCAATTGGAAACAAGGAAAACTTCAAGGAGAAGTCATCAAAAAAGATACAACAGGAGTCATCATCGAGAAAAGCAGCTACGAAAACAACGAAAAAGTGCAAGTGATTTATGAAGCTAACTAAACTTTCCATCATTATTCCTGTGTATAACGAATCGGGAACGGTTCGTCAAATTTTGGACAAAATAAACGCGGTAGTGTTGGTAGAAGCCATTGCAAAGGAGTTTGTAATTGTAGACGATGGTTCACAAGACGATTCCAAAGCATTGGTACAACGTTTTATGGACGAACATCCTTCTTTGGATATTCAGTTCTACACACATGAAAAAAACCAAGGAAAAGGCGCGTCTATCCAAACAGGAGTTTCAAAAGCTACGGGCGAATATCTCATCATTCAAGATGCCGATTTAGAGTACAATCCCGAAGAGTATAATGTATTGTTAACACCAGTTTTAGAAGGTGTTGCCGATGTTGTGTACGGTTCTCGCTTTCTGAACAAAAAAGAAAAACGCACTTCGTATTTTTGGCATTACAACGCCAATAAATTTTTGACGTTTCTCTCCAATCTTTTCTTAGGTTTGAAGCTGACAGACATGGAAACCTGTTACAAATTACTCAATACAAACATGATGAAGTCCATCACAATCACAGAAAAGCGTTTTGGGTTTGAACCTGAGATTACTGCAAAAATTTCCAGAATCAACGGAATTCGGTTGCAAGAAGTGCCTATTTCGTATGAAAGCAGACGTTATAATGAAGGTAAAAAAATTGGTTGGAAAGATGGTGTGCGTGCCATTTATTGTATTTTGAAATACGGATTGTTTCGGATGAATTAGAAAACAACAACTAACGCTTCTCCTCATACGGAAACTTTCTACTGGCAATACGCATCATTTTATTGATGATATTTCGTGTGTTTTTTCCCGATTTACGATTGATGGTTTTTTCATATCGCCACAATAATTTTCCGTTATTTTTATTGCTTAATTTGATAATGATTTTACCATAATCGGATTTTCCTTTCAAATAAGTAACCAAATCAAAAGACGTATCCACATCTTTTGAAAGTAAGAGGCGAGAAGTGAGCGTTCCATTAATAATTGCATCAACTTTTAAAATCTTGCAAAGTTCTTGTGGCGCATACAATTCCATATCTTCCGCGGTAATTTCAGCTTTTTTGAGCAGGCGATTAGTTGTATTGATATCTTGAAATTCAATTTTGAGTTTCTTCTTACGTTTTCTATTCAAAAAATAACTCTCCAATGCTTGTTGAACGGCAATACCTTCGCTAATTTCTAACGTTTTCAATTGCTCTTTGCTATAAGTTTTTTTATCAGATTTTAAATTAAGCGTCGTTTGAAACGGAAGAATCGCAATAATTTGATGGTCTTTAGAAAGTTCGTCAAACGAATCGCTTACATAAATCTTTTTCTGTGCGTTGGCTAGTTGAATTCCAACAGTTATGATAAATAAAGAAATAAGTATCTTTTTCATTACTAATTTTTATCTTTTTTCTATTCGTGTGTTTGTCAATTTGTTTTTCGTTCGTTCAATATTTTGTTAAACCCAACATCTGTGTCACATCGAGCGCAGTCGAGATGCTAAAATCGCATATTCATCTTCACATTGAACACACGTCCTGTTAAGAAATTTGGAATTCCAAACTGACGTTTTGTATACACATCACGAACCCACGTATTGGTAATAGAATTAAAAGTATCAAACACGTTGAAAATTTCAAATCCAAAACTCAAATCTTTGAACGCTGAAAGCCAATGTCCTTTGTCAAATTGCTTGTCTTTGTCTACCAATACATACGAAAAACCTACATCGACACGACGATAATCTGGCAATTCGCTTTGAAACAAATACGGATCTGAATAACTTGGCGATCCGCCAGGCAATCCTGTATTATATGTTAAATTTAGGTACAATTTCAAATTCGGAATCTTTCGCATATAATCTTGAAACAAAGCACCAAATTGCATGCGTTGATCGGTTGGACGTCTAATAAATCCACGATCGTTGATGTTTTCCTCAGTTCGTAAATAGCTAAAACTAAACCAACTTTCGGTTCCTGGTACAAATTCTCCATTCAAACGCATGTCCAAACCATAGGCAAATGCTTCCGCAGCATTATCAGCACGGTAACGAATTCGAACGTTTTCAATAGTATAGGCATTTACATTTGATAAGTTTTTATAATACGCTTCGGTAGTCAGTTTAAAAGGACGTTTCCACAACTTAAAACTATAATCATTTCCAAGCACGACATGAATAGATTGTTGTGCTTTTACATTCGGGTTTACAACACCATCAGGACCACGCAATTCTCTGTAAAATGGCGGTTGATGATAAAATCCTCCTGACAAGCGGAACAACATGTCTTTTTCCCAATCAGGTTTGATGGCAATTTGTGCTCTTGGACTTACCACAGCTTGCGTATTGCTTGTAATTCCATCTCCGTTTACTGTCCAACTGTGCGCGCGAACACCAACGTTGGTGTATAGTTCATGGTTGCCAATCATAGATTGCTTGCTCCATTGTGCATAGCCAGAAAAACGATCAATTTGTGTATTGTTACGTGCGCGAATCGACTGAAAAGCTTCTAACGGACCTTCAAATGCTTCATACGGCTGATTGTTTGAAAAATCAGGTAATGGCGGACGAATTGAGAATCCAGCGGAATCAATCACTTCCCATTCAATCAAACGGTCACGAATGTCTTCATGTGTATATTTTATTCCCCAATCTATTTGGTTTTCGTCTTCGTCAATTTCGTATGTTCCTTTGTGTTCTATATTCACAATTAACGCATCTAAGTCATTTCGACCGTGATTTAATTGCGAACCAATTCCTTCTGAAAATTCAACTTCACCCAAATTTTCATCACCGATATTTGAATTTACTTCTCCCAAACGGTATTGCGCCAAAATATCAAAATGCTCTTGTTCTGTTGTATGATACATAGAAGCGATGAGTTTTAGCGTTACATCATCATTTAAAAAGTAATTCGCTTTAAACGCTCCAAAATACGTTCGGTAGCGATCTTGTTCTTGTCCTTGATAAAAAATCAACAACGCAATCGGATCTTGCAGTGTTCCAAAATTGGTTTGTCGCGTCAACGGTTCATAATCGTAATCATTCAATGAGATATTCCCCAAAAAGTTTAGGTGAAATTTATCTGAGAATTTATACGTCATATAGGTTTGAAAATCGGTAAAACGCGGTCTAAAGTTAGTTTCCGTTTGCCTGCTATTTACCAACAAGCTATTGTCACGAAAACGAACTCCCGAAATGGTCGAAAACTTACTATCATTACTAGAAGTTTCTAATGAAGCACTTCCGCCAAGTAAACTCAGATTGACTCTTCCGCCAAAGCGAACCGGTCTTTTGTACGTAATATCTAATACAGAAGATAATTTATCGCCAAACTTCGCTTGAAATCC
>CAZHSA010000118.1:0-10357 GCA_964535135.1 uncultured Kordia sp. | reverse complement strand
GTAGTAGTTTCAGGATTTCCGAACATTACACCAATCTTTTCACGCAATTGGTTAATGAAAATTACCGTACAATTGGTTTTGCTAATGGAAGCTGTTAATTTACGCAAGGCTTGCGACATTAAACGCGCGTGTAATCCCATTTTAGAATCACCCATTTCACCTTCAATTTCACTTTTTGGTGTCAATGCTGCTACAGAGTCAATTACGACAATATCAATAGCGCCTGAGCGGATTAAATTGTCAGCAATTTCTAAGGCTTGTTCTCCGTGATCTGGTTGCGAAATAATTAAGTTGTCAATATCAACACCTAATTTTTCAGCATAAAAGCGATCAAACGCATGTTCTGCATCAATAAATGCAGCAATTCCACCTTTTTTCTGAGCTTCTGCCATCGCATGCAAGGTCAAGGTTGTTTTACCAGAAGATTCTGGTCCGTAAATTTCAACAACTCTTCCTCTTGGATATCCGCCAACACCTAAGGCAATGTCTAAACCAAGAGATCCTGTCGGTATAGAATCTACTTCTTGTACTACAGAATCGCCCAATTTCATCACAGCACCTTTTCCGTAGGTTTTGTCAAGCTTATCGAGGGTTAATTTTAACGCTTTTAATTTTGCTTCTTTTTCTTTATCTGAACTCATTATGTCAATTTTCTATTAATTTGAACGATGCTAAATTACTATTTCTTTTTGCTGAAAACAATTCGCCATTTCTCATTTTGAATAAAACCACTCAAAAAAAATGCAATTAGACGCAACCTTTTTAAAAATCGTGTATCTATTGTATAGAATTATGTTTCAAAAAAATGAGAGTATTTAATAAATTTATTTATCAAACACAAGACAACGCTTCGTTCCCAATATTCGGGAATTGCAAGCTGGACGGTGGCTAGCTTCATTGTTAATTCTATTCTACAATAGAAAAATTTAATATTAACAATGAATTAGCTAGTAAGAGTGCTTCTGTCCACATAGAAGCACTTTTATTTTTTCCCGTAGTTGCAGTAAAAAGTTTTTTTCAGTCTTCAAAAACATGCTTTTTCACCTTCTTTCCACTATAAAAATCATCTCCTTTTTTATTTTTTACAGATCATACGAACAGAACTTCCACTAAAGTACAGTATTTGTTTAGATAACACATAACTAACTTTGTAAGCGTCAAATTTTTTATACAAGCGTTGTTTTTTCTTAGAAAATTCGGTAGTTAGCGCAAAAAATGTAATTTTGCCGAAAATATACACTTTAACCTTAATCATTGATATAGCATGCAACTGTACAATAAATTAAGTGCGAAGGAAAGAGTTGAATTGATCGCTAAAGCGGGAAAAGACCGCATGACGATATCTTTCTACAAATACGCACACATCGGAAATCCGGAAATTTTACGAAATCATTTATTTATCAACTGGGACAAACTCGACGTTTTAGGTCGAATTTACGTGTCGTACGAAGGGATCAATGCGCAACTTTCAGTGCCTGCGGAACATTTTAATGCGTTCAAAGAGCACTTAGATACGATTACTTTTTTAGAAAATGTACGCTTAAATGTTGCCATTGAGCAAGATAATATGTCGTTCCTTAAACTAAAAGTGAAAGTACGCGACAAAATTGTTGCTGACGGATTGAATGATGGAAGCTTTGATGTTACAAACAAAGGTGTGCACGTTGCCGCAGAAAAATTCAATGAATTGCTCGATGATGAAAACACAATTTTGGTAGACATGCGTAACCATTACGAAAGTGAAATTGGTCATTTTCAAGGTGCCATCACGCCAGATGTTGATACCTTTAGAGATTCGTTGCCCATCATAGAAGACGACTTACAAGATTATAAAGAAGATAAAAACTTAGTTATGTATTGTACAGGTGGTATTCGCTGTGAAAAAGCAAGTGCCTACTTTAAGCACAAAGGTTTTAAAAAAGTATATCAGCTGGAAGGCGGAATTATCAATTATGCACGCCAAGTAGAAGCACAAAACTTAGAAAACAAATTCATCGGTAAAAACTTTGTGTTCGATCATCGAAGAGGCGAGCGTATTTCGGAAGACATCATTGCCAATTGTCATCAATGTGGAAATCCTTGTGACACACATGTAAACTGTGCTAACGAAGCTTGTCATTTGCTATTTATTCAGTGTGAATCGTGTGCGGAAAAGATGAACGAATGCTGCTCGGACGACTGTAAAGAAATCCACAGTTTACCTGCTGATGTGCAAAAAGAATTGCGCAAAGGGAAAGAAGTAAGCAACAAAATATTCAAAAAAGGACGATCAGAAGTATTGAAGTATAAAAAGTAGATTTTCAATGCTACGTAAATAATCCTATCTTTACATTTTTAGAAAACAATACGAACCCTATGTCTGCATCCCCGAATTGCAGATTCTATATATAAAAATATGAGTTGTAACAGTTGTTCAACTGGTAAAGATGGCCAACCCAGAGGCTGCAAAAACAATGGCACTTGTGGTACTGATAGTTGTAACAAACTAACAGTCTTCAATTGGTTGTCTAACATGTCGTTGCCAAGCAATCAAAAGCCATTTGATTGTGTAGAAGTACGCTTCAAAAATAGTAGAAAACATTTTTATAGAAATACAGAAAACCTAACACTAAGTATTGGTGATATTGTAGCTACAGAAGCGTCTCCTGGACACGATGTAGGTATTGTAACGCTTACAGGCGAACTGGTGCGTGTGCAAATGCGCAAGAAAAAAGTAAGCGTTGAAAGTGAAGAAATCAAAAAAGTGTATCGAAAAGCTTCTCAAAAAGATATTGATGTCTGGTCGCGTGCCCGCGATAGAGAAGAAGCCATTAAAAAGCGTTCTCGCGAATTGGCAATTGCGCTAGGCTTACAAATGAAAATCTCGGATGTAGAATTTCAAGGTGATGGCTCCAAAGCAACGTTTTATTACACGGCGGAAGAACGTGTAGATTTTCGTCAGTTAATAAAAGACATGGCAAAAGCCTTTAGCATTCGTATTGAAATGCGTCAAATTGGTTTTCGTCAAGAAGCGGCTCGCTTGGGCGGAATTGGCTCTTGTGGACGCGAATTGTGCTGTTCTACTTGGTTGACCGATTTTCGTTCTGTAAATACGGCTGCCGCCAGATACCAGCAACTTTCGTTAAATCCTCAAAAATTAGCAGGACAATGTGGAAAGCTAAAATGCTGCCTTAACTTTGAGTTAGACGCGTATTTAGAAGCCTTACAACAATTTCCAAAAAGCGATGTAAAACTATATACGGAGAAAGGAATTGCCGTTTGCCAAAAAACAGATATCTTCAAAGGACATATTTGGTATGCATATGAAGGTGAATGGATGAATTGGCACAAACTCACCACGGATCAAGCAAACGAAATCATCGCGCTGAACGCGAAAAAAGAAAAAGTCATAAGTTTAGAAGAATACGCTTTAGAACTTATTGAAGAAGATGAAAATACTAAAACAAACTTTGAAAACGTTGTAGGACAAGATAGCCTTACACGATTTGATAAGAAACCCACTCGAAATCGAAAAAGAAGAGGCACACAAAACAAGAAAAAGCCTAGAAACAACAAGGCCAAAAGTGGCGCAACTGCAAAAAATAACAACAACAATCAAAAGAAAGCAGGAAACGCTCCAAAAAAAGGCAACACCAGTGGAAAAAACAATCCTAGAAACAAAAACAACAATCGCCCAAAAGCGAAAAATGACAATGCGAAAGGACCAAAAAACACTGGAAACAAGAATAACAATAGACGTAAAAAATCGAACAAAAATGCTAAGCCAGAGTAAAAATGCATTTTTTATAGCTATTCTTTGTATACTATTCATTTCTTGTGATGGTAATCGTGTGTATGACCAATATGTTTCCACAGGGAACGCATGGGAAAAAGACACGCCGCTCACTTTTAAATTCCAACAGCCAGACTCGATAAGCAATTACAACTTGTTTGTCAATGTGAGAAACACTAACGAATATGAATTTCGTAACTTGTTTCTCATTGTCAATATGAACTTTCCAAATGGAAATGTTGTCACAGATACTTTAGAGTATGACATGGCAGCAGCCGATGGAAAATGGCTTGGTACAGGTATGACGACCAAAGAAAGCAAACTTTTATACAAGGAAAATGTACGTTTTCCGTATGAAGGAATGTATGAAGTAAGCATACAACAAGCCATGCGAAAAATTAATGAGCCTCAAGGAATCCAGAGCTTACAAGGAATTACAGAGGTTGGCTTTAGAATCGAAAAAAAATAGTGCAAACAACGTATTAAAATGGCAAAAAAGCAGGTCAAACAAAAAGAACAAAAACCTACCAAATTTAGAAAATTAGTCAAGTGGTTTTGGATAGTTTTTGCAGGAGGAATTTCTAGTATCATCTTATTATTTTTATTAGCTTCTTGGGGCGCTTTGGGTGATATGCCTTCGTTTGAAATCTTAGAAAATCCACAAACAAACTTAGCATCACAAGTGATTTCCGCCGACGGAAAAATATTAGGAAAATATTATATAAAAGACAACAGAACTCCTGTTGATTATAAAGAATTACCAAAAAATTTAGTCAATGCATTAATCGCAACTGAAGACGCACGTTTCCACGATCATTCTGGAATTGACGTACGTGGAACAATCAGAGCCTTTGCATACTTAGGAAGCAAAGGTGGTGCGAGTACGATTTCACAACAATTGGCGCGACAATTATTTGTTGGTGTCCGATCAAGAAACATAGTTGAAGCTGGAATTCAAAAAATTAAAGAATGGGTAATTGCTACGCGACTGGAGCGTCAATACACCAAAGAAGAAATCATTGCGATGTACTTTAACATCTATGATTTTAATAACAATGCAGATGGAATTCGCTCTGCAGCACGAATTTATTTTGGTAAGGAACCACAAGACTTACAAATTGAAGAATCTGCCATGTTGGTAGGAATGTTTGTAAACTCTTCGTTATTCGATCCAAGAAAAAGACCTGAACGTGTAAAAGCCAGAAGAAATGTAGTATTGGCTCAGATGTATAAATATGAATACATTACGGAGCAATTGAAAGACTCATTGCAAAATTTACCTTTAGGTCTCAACTACACGCCAGAATCGCACAATGAAGGTTTGGGAACGTATTTTAGAGAACACTTAAAAGGATTTTTGAAGAAATGGATCAAAGATAATCCTAAAAATGACAAAGGCGATAAGTACAATATTTACTTAGACGGATTAAAAATTTATACGACGATTGATTCGCGCATGCAAGAATATGCGGAAGAAGCTGTAGAAGAGCACATGAAAAAGCTGCAAGCAGAATTTTATCATCAAAACACGAAAAAGCGGAATAAAAATGCACCATTTGCTAAAGATGTTGAGCAAAAATCAATTGATTTAGCCTTGGATAGAGCCATGCGACAATCAGAACGTTGGCGAATCATGAAATCTGAAGGAAAGTCTGAAAAAGATATCATCGCTTCTTTTGATCGTAAAACACCAATGACCTTATTTTCATGGAAACATAAAAACAATCGTATTGACACCATCATGACGCCGCGTGATTCTATTATTTATTCAAAATTCTTCTTGCGCGCTAGTTTTATGTCGTTAGAACCACAATCAGGACAAGTAAAAGCTTGGGTTGGTGGTATTAACTATAGAAATTTTAAGTATGATATGGTAAAACAAGGAAAGCGCCAAATTGGGTCTACATTTAAGCCTTTTGTATATGCTACCGCGATTGACCAATTGCACTTATCACCCTGCGATTCCATGCCAAACGGACCGTTTTGTATTGAAGAAGGTAAATATGGTTTATTAGAACCTTGGTGTCCTAAAAATTCTGATGGAAAATATGAAGGCATGCGAACGCTAAAAGGTGCGTTGGGAAGCTCTGTAAATACCGTGACAGCGCGTTTGATGGATAAAGTTGGCCCAGCCAATGTACGTTCGTTAGCACAGCGATTAGGAGTAGAATCTGAAATACCAGAAGCACCATCAATTGCTTTGGGAACACCTGATATTTCTTTGTATGAAATGTTAGGCGCGTATGGAGCATTTGTAAATAAAGGTGTGTATGTAAAACCTGTGATTGTAACTCGAATTGAAGATAAAAATGGAACTATACTGTATGAATTTGTGCCAGAAACCAAAGATGTACTGAGTGAAGAAGTTGCGTATACAGTTGTCAATCTAATGGAAGGTGTAACACAAAGTGGTTCAGGAAGAAGATTGCGCCATAAAGGATTGGAGAAAGTAGCTGTTTACAAAGAAATCATTACAGGATATCCGTATGAATTCAAAAATCCAATTGCCGGAAAAACGGGAACAACTCAAAACAATAGTGACGGTTGGTTTATTGGAATGGTGCCTAATTTAATTTCGGGTGCTTGGGTTGGCGGCGAAGATCGCCAAATTCGCTTTGCGAGTACAACGTACGGACAAGGCGCTTCAATGGCATTGCCAATTTGGGCTGTTTTTATGAAAAAATGCTACGCTGACAAATCGTTATCTGTTTCGGCAGACAAATTCCCAAAGCCCGATGAAGAAGATATGACGATCAGAGTGGATTGTGATAAGGTTGACAACACTAAAGATGATACCAAAGAAGGTCCAGACGATAAATTGGAAGGAATTGATTTTTGATTAAAAGAATTCCTGTTGGGTATTACACAGTGCCTGGTAAAACTATATGAAAGATAAAAATCAGCTCATAAGATTAATTGTGATTTTAGGAATTGGCATGTTTCTATTGTATCAAGTGTATCAATTCAAATTTTCATTTTTTGTATTTGATGAAATCATATTTGGTGTAATCGCATGTATCGGAATTGTATATTGGGTCTGGTCTAGCTACAAAGATATTCGAGCATATAAATCGTCCAAAAATCATCGTTTTTTAATGATACCAATTATAGGAATAGCTTTTATAGCAGTAATTGCAGGATTGAATTGGAAAAATAACGCCGAATTCAACAAGCGTACTTTAGTTCGTGGGTATTATGATGGAGATATTAATGGAACAAGTATTGACTTAAAAGAGGATGGAACCTATATTTTTGATAACCAAGCAATAGGATTTAGCACGTACGTTTACGGTAATTATAAAATTAACGGAAAATCAATTCGTTTAGACAGGAGTGAAATTGATAATGTCATTAAAACTGATTTGCTAGAAATCAAAAATATTGAGGAAAATGGAATTGATCATTTGGCAGGAACCTATATTTTTCAAATAGAACCCAATGGGAATGAGTTAAAACTTGCTACTAAATTTAGAGTTGTTGTAGACAATAGAAAAAAATAGATTTCTCACTATAGTTCTAACTTTCATTACAAAGCTTATTATAGAATTTGGCTTAAACTCAGATTAAATTATTCTTAAAAACTCAAAACATCGTTTAAAAATTTCGTAATTTTCAATCAAAATATTGATTGATGATTAACAAAAAGATACATTCTGTACAAGAAGCCGTTGCCGGCGTTACCGATAATATGACGTTGATGCTTGGCGGTTTTGGATTGTGCGGAATTCCCGAAAATGCCATTGCTGAGTTGGTACAACTTGGTATTACAAATCTCACGTGTATTTCAAACAATGCTGGCGTAGACGATTTTGGTTTAGGATTGTTGCTACAAGGACGACAAATCAAAAAAATGATCTCTTCGTATGTAGGTGAAAACGACGAATTTGAACGTCAAATGCTTTCTGGAGAACTAGAAGTAGAACTCACACCACAAGGAACACTTGCTGAAAAATGCAGAGCTGCACAAGCAGGATTTCCTGCGTTTTATACACCAGCAGGTTACGGAACCGAAGTAGCTGAAGGAAAAGAATCGAGAGAATTTAACGGAAAAATGTACATTTTAGAAAAAGCCTACGAAGCCGATTTTGCCTTTGTAAAAGCTTGGAAAGGTGATGAAGCTGGAAACTTAATCTTTAAAGGAACAGCGCGTAACTTTAATCCATGTATGTGTGGTGCTGCAAAAATTACGGTAGCTGAGGTTGAAGAATTGGTGCCTGCGGGCGAATTAGATCCCAACCAAATACACATTCCTGGTATTTTTGTACAACGAATTTTTCAAGGTGCACATTATGAAAAAAGAATTGAACAGCGTACAGTACGTAGTCGTTCTTAAATGTAACAATTGCTTAATGTACTAATGTAACAATAGTTTCCATGAAAAATGTCGTTGTTGAAAAATCGGTTGAAGTTGCATTGATGATCATTGAATATTGTGAAACATTAGAAGTTAAAAAGAAATTTGTCATTGCAAATCAACTTTTAAAATCAGGAACGAGTATTGGAGCTAATGTACATGAAGCTCAGAACGCAGAAAGCAAAGCAGATTTTATTCATAAAATTAAAATAGCAGCAAAAGAATTAGAAGAAACAAAATATTGGTTATTGTTGTGTGAAAAATCAAAAAATTATCCAACGAATACCATATTGTCTAAAAAGGTAAATGAATTAGGTTTAATCCTTTATAAAATTTTAAGTACAAGCATCAAAAGAAAGTAATTGATACATTATTACATTAAAAAATAGATACATTAATAAAATGTTAGACAAAAACGGAATCGCAAAAAGGATTGCAAAAGAAGTAAAAGACGGATACTATGTAAACTTAGGAATCGGAATTCCTACGTTGGTGGCTAATTTTGTAAGAGATGATATAGAAGTAGAATTTCAAAGTGAAAACGGCGTGCTCGGAATGGGCCCTTTTCCTTTTGAAGGAGAAGAAGATGCCGATATTATCAATGCAGGAAAACAAACCATTACCACCTTGCCAGGCGCTAGTTTTTTTGACTCCGCTACGAGTTTTTCTATGATTCGAGGCAAACATGTCGATCTTACGATTTTGGGCGCCATGGAAGTTGCGGAGAATGGTGATATTGCCAATTGGAAAATTCCTGGAAAAATGGTCAAAGGAATGGGCGGCGCGATGGATTTGGTAGCTTCTGCTGAAAATATCATTGTCGCAATGATGCATACCAACAAAAGAGGTGCTTCTAAACTTCTGAAACAATGTTCTTTACCCTTAACAGGTGTGGGTTGTGTGAAAAAAGTAGTCACCAATTTAGCCGTTTTAGAAATTACTTCTGATGGTTTTGTACTATTAGAAAGAGCGCCTGGCGTGAGTGTTGAAGAAATTGAAAAAGCGACGGAAGGCAATTTAATAGTAAACGGCGATATTCCAGAAATGCAACTCGATTGATTTCTTAAAAAAACCAATAAATTTTCTTAAAAAGTGTCATATCCTCAAAAATATGACACTTTTTTTATGAATAACTCAATAATTTATAGTTGTCGTTAAGCCTATAGAAATCGCAGGTAATTACCACAAAATCAATAGGTTATAAAAGTAATAATTCTTACAGATATCCGAAAAATTTCGTGCATTTCATCGAAAATAAGCGTGTTTGATCGGATAATTCACAAAAAATTAACATATTTGATGCGCTTTTAGCAGCAATGTTAAAAACAAAGACCAAAACTAATTTAAAACTTCTATTTTATGAAAAAACAAATTACGCTACTCTTATTAGGGTTTCTGTTTGTTGGAATGCTATCGGCTCAGAATCGAAATTGTTCCTCAATGGATAACTTACAATACAGAAAACAACTCGATCCACAATTGGAGGCACGCATGCAGCAAATTGAGGACCACACAAGAGAGCAAATCCAATTATACGGAACGCCAAAAAGCATCTCTGGAAATGTAATTACCATCCCAGTAGTAGTGCACGTAGTATACAGAACCAATCAAGAAAACATTAGTGATGCGCAAATTCAGTCGCAATTAGATGTTTTAAATGAAGACTTTAGAAGAACAAACGCAGATGCAGACAATAGATGGTCGCAAGCTGTGGATACTGAAATTCAATTTTGTTTAGCATCAGTTGATCCTAATGGAAATCCAACAACGGGAATTACAAGAAAATCATCTACAAGAACTTCTTGGGGAACCAATGATGCTATAAAAAGTCTTTCTCAAGGTGGTGTAGCTGCTTGGGATACTTCACAATACTTAAACATGTGGGTTGGAAACATTGGTAACGGAATCTTAGGATATGCACAATTTCCTGGTGGAGCAGCTTCTACAGATGGAGTAGTAATGAGTCCACAATATTTTGGAAGTAGCGCTAAAGGATCAGGGTTTTACCTGTCAGCTCCTTTCGATTTAGGAAGAACGACTACGCACGAAGTAGGTCACTTTTTAAATTTACGTCATATTTGGGGAGATGGAAACTGTAATGTTGACGATTTTGTAACGGATACACCAAACTCAGATGGTCCAAACTACGGATGTACACCAACGCATGTATCTTGTTCAAGTACAGATATGGTACAAAACTATATGGACTATACTAATGACTCTTGTATGAA
>CAZHSA010000117.1:0-10385 GCA_964535135.1 uncultured Kordia sp. | reverse complement strand
TTGCTCTTTGAACGGAACAAATAAATCTTTCTCCAATCCCCAATCTAAAAAAGCACCATAATCACTCAACGCCGTTACACGAAGTAAGCCAAATTCATTGACTTTCATGTACGGTTTTAGTGTGGTTGTTACAGGTCGCTCGTGACTATCTAAATAGGCAAAAACAGTTAGCTTATCTCCTATTTCGAAGGAAGTTGGCACATATTTATTTGGCAACAAAATGTCATTTCCTTCGTCATCGCCCAAGAAAAGTCCTGGAGGTGTTTCTCGTAAAATCTCTAATGTATTAAGTTGTCCTAAATGAATCATAGTGTAAAATTTCGGTCAAAGGTACGTTTTATCTCAATCTTTACCACAAAAAAACGCCATCTTGAGATAAGAGATGGCGTTTTAAAAAAAGGGATATTTTAATAATAGTATTAAAATACAATCTTATTAATTGTAAATTGCTTCTTTTCCGAAATGAACTGTTAATAAATAATATACTACAGCTCTATATTTTGTTCTGTTTGAGCGACCGTATTTTTCGATAACTGCATCAATAGCCTTGTCTAAATCTGCGCTATCTGCTAATCCTAATTTCTTGATTAAGAAATTGTTTTTTACTGTTGCTAGTTCTTTTTCGTCTGAACCTGAAACTGTTGCTGCATCTTTGTTATAGATAGCAGGACCACAACCAATAGTTACTTTTGTTAGTAAATCCATGTTTGGAGTTACTCCGCATTTGTCTTTTAAATCAGTAGCATATTTCGCAATTAGCTCGTCTCTCTTACTCATAATTGTGTTTATTTTTAATTGTAAAAACTTGATTAATAATATTTACAGCAAAAGTAATTTTTTGACTAATATCCCTACTTTCCTACAAGTGCTCGTTATTTTTATTCGTTGAAAAACCTAAAATATTCGATTAACGTCCCGTCATTTTCAATTCTTGGAGTAAAAACTTCTAGAATTTTAGGTTGATCACTCGCATCATAAAATGTTTGCAATGCTTTTTGAAGCGATGGTTCATCGGAAGCTGTTTCGTATTCAAAATGATACATTTCCGCAAGTTGCTTTGCTGTATGCGGATGAATCGTCTCAAAATATGTATCAAAATTCTTTGAGTTTTTATTTCCTGGCAGAATTCTGAAAATACCGCCACCACTATTATTCACTAAAATAATGCGGAAATTTTTCGGTATATAATTATTCCAAAGTGCATTGCTATCGTAAAAGAAACTTAAATCGCCTGATATTAAAAGTGTTTGCTTTTCCGCAACAATTGCAGTCCCAATGGCGGTAGACGTACTTCCATCAATGCCGCTTGTTCCTCGGTTACAAAACAATTCAATACTCGGATCTATTTCAAACAATTGTGCATACCGAACAGTTGAACTGTTTCCTAAATGCAATATAATTGACGAAGGTAACGTGGATAAAATCGCTTCAAAGGCTTTTAAATCGGTAAAATTGATTTGATTCAGATAAATGTCATGCTTTGCTTCTCTATCTTTCTTTACCGCATTCCAAAAAGAAGTGTACGAACTTTCAATCGGTTGTGTCTGTTCAAAAAATAATTCAAAAAAATGATTCGGATTCATCTGAAAAAAATGTTCCAAACAGAAAAACGTATCAAACACGCGGTTTTCATGAATGTGCCAATGATGTTTTGGTTGATGCTTTCGGAGAATGGCTTTGATTTTCTTAGAAACAATCATGCCGCCCAATGTCAACAACACTTCTGGTTGAAATGCTTCCAACATCGCTTCGTTCTTCTCAATCGGCAAAATAATTTGATCTATTTTATTGAAGAAAGCAGCATCACGCAAATTCGAAGTCGTTTCCGTAAAAACTAATACCGACGGATCATTCGCTAATAATTCCCAGTATTTTTTAGAAATCGTATGCGGTGGCAAGGTTCCTACCAACACCATTTTTCGTGTCGATTGACTCCAAATAGCAGCTGCTTCTGTAATTTTATCGTGTTCAATAGGTTCTTCTAACACCAACGGCTGTACTTTTGGAAATACCGTCGGTTCGTCTTGCATTGCATACAAAGGCTCGTCAAAAGGCGCATTGATATGTACTGGACCGTTTTTTTCTACAGCCGTATTCAACGCTGTATTGATCTCTTTTTCGTTATAGGCTTGAATGTTTTCTTGCAATTCACGCTCCATTTCAGGCGCTAACTGATGTGTTTCTGCTAAAATGGTCGATTTATGCGTAATGTCTTGTTTTAAGTTTGCCTCATAGTTAATGTGACTTTTAAAAACATGTTTCTGACGAATTGTTTGTCCGTCGCCAACATCAATCAAATATTCGGGCCTGTCTGCCGAAATGACAACTACAGGAACATTGCTGTAATACGCTTCCGCAATCGCGGGATAATAATTCAATACAGCAGAACCAGAAGTACAAATCACTGCCACAGGTTTGCACAGTTGCTGCGCCATTCCTAACGCGACAAAAGCAGCGCAACGCTCATCTACAATACTATATGCATGAATGTTTGGATGCTGCGAAAAACTCAAGGTTAATGGTGCGTTCCGCGATCCTGGGGAAATGACTACGTGGTGAATACCTTTGGCAATACAAAGCGAAACCAGTGTTTGTGCGAGTGGAATTTTTGAGTACTTCATTCAATAAGCGAAAATACAATTTTCAATGCGGTTTTTATAATACTCGTTTCATTATTTGCGATTTTGCCAAGGTTTCTTCCCATTCCGATTCCGGATCTGAATCTTTGGTAATGCCGCCACCGATATACAAAATTCTGTTGGTGTCAGTTAATTCCATACAACGGAGATTTACGTATAGTTCTGAACGACTCCGAACAGTTCTGTACGCGCTATTTTCTTGATTTTTACGATTGCGATTTCTCGATGTTTCTTCTTTCAGATTCAATTCGCCTAAAAAACCTGTATAAAACGTACGATCGTAGTGTTCTTCTTGAAGAATAAATGCTTTTGCTACTTCGGTTGGAAAACCACAAATAGCAGGTGTCGGATGCAATGTTTTGATAATATTGCCAATATGCACCTTAGAAGTCATTCGCCCAGAAATCATAGAACACAAATGCACTAAACTTCCAGCTTGATGCGTTGTGGCTTCACTTACCGAAAGAGTTGTTGTCACGTTTTTCAGTTGATTTACAATATAATCGGTCACAATCTGCTGTTCTTCAATTTCTTTCTGATTCCAGTGTACAACAAGGTTTTCTTGAAATTTTCGGGTGCCTGCCAGCGACATTGCTGTAATAGTATTTCCGTTGGCACTTACCAAAGTTTCTGGTGTTGCGCCTGCCCACATGCCTACTTTTGGGTGATACCACAAATACACAAACGCCGTTGGATAGTGCTCACGTAAGTGCTGAAAAATTAATAACGGATGTTTTTGTGAAACTATTTCTTCTTGTCGTGAGAGTACTATTTTTTGTATTTCAGAATGTTGAATGGTGTCTACTCCTTTTTTTACTAATTGTATGTGTTTTTTTTTCGCTTCCGCAGAAGGATTCGTAGCTACGGTTGCTGTTTCAACATCGTCAAAATGTTCCATTTCTCCTACCAAAACTTCATCAAAGGGAATAAGAATCGTTGATTTTGTGGCATCAAACGGTGCAAATACAAAACCACTTTCGGTAAAATCTGAAACTGTATGCAAGGCATCATCATTTTGTAAAACAGCATTCACCAATGTGGTGTTTGGTTTTCTGTATGCTACAAAAGGTAATTGTCTCTGAAGTTGATCTGAAAGTTTGTCTCGCATTTTAAGCATTATTTTTCCAATACAATCGTTGTCAATTTACAAAGTGAAATTAAGTTTCCTTCTTCATCTTCTACTCTAATTTCCCAAAGATGCGTGGTTCTACCTTTGTGAATGAATCGTGCTGTAGCAAATACTTCACCATCTTTTTTACTCTTTAAATGATTGGCCGAAATTTCCAAGCCTTTAACTTTATATTTTGCGGCATCAATAAACAAATGAGACGCAGTACTTCCAACGGTTTCTGCCAAAGCCACAGTAGCGCCGCCATGTAATAAACCTTGCGGTTGATGCACTCTAGGATTCACGGGCATTTTAGCGGTTAAAAAATCATCGCCAACATCAGTGTACGTAATTTGTAAGGTTTCTAATAAAGTATTTGGTACAATTGCGTTGAGTTGTGCTAAAAGTGCTTCTTTTTTAGGATTCATTTGATATATTTATGGAAAATTAGCGACTGTATTACAGTTTTACAAAAATACGAAACCCATAGCATACTTTTAAGGAATGAAAGAAAAAGAAATTGCGTATCAAATTACAAATACATACTCTACGATGAATGAGTTGACAAATCAAACAAAAAATGTTTGGTTTGTATGTCACGGAATTGGTTTTTTGAGTCGCTATTTTATCAAATATTTTGAAGCCTTGAATCCTGAAGAAAATTATATCATTGCGCCACAAGCTGCTTCCAAATATTATTTAAAAAACGAATACAAACATGTAGGCGCAAGTTGGCTGACCAAAGAAAACACACAAGCAGAGATTAAAAACGTCATGGCAAACTTAAACGCCATTTACCACGCGGAACAAATTCCTGAGGATGTCAATTTCTTTGTTTTAGGATTTTCGCAAGGTGTTTCAGTCGCGCTGCGTTGGGTAGCACGTTATCAGATTCCGTGTGACAAATTGATGATCTACGCAGGAAGCATTCCCACAGAATTAACCACAAAAGACTTCGAGTTTATTCAAACTAAAAAAACAAAAATTATAAATATCGTTGGTTTGCAAGACGAATATTTTACCGAAGAACGCATGCAACAAGAGCATGATAAAATGCAATTACTTTTTGGTAACAACTACATTTTCAGGACGTTTGAAGGCACGCATAAAGTCTCAAAAACGGCGTTACAAATGTTAACAAGTCTATAAAATGTATCGAACTTGCCTACTTTTAGTAAGGCAATCACGTAGTTCCATTCTTTTTTTTCTGGCTACATTTACACTATGAAAATATCACTGAGTAATTCTTTATTCGTTTTCCTAAAAAACCTAAAGTAACTCAGTCATCTATAATAACCAATCAACCAACCGAAAAAATGCACGAGTTTCTCATCATCGTGCATTTTTTTATGTATTTTTTGATTTTCTTTGTAAGCTATGATTACATCAGCCCAACTTACAAATACATTAAAAGAATATTTCGGATACGATACCTTTAGACCACTTCAAGCAGAAATAATACATTCTATTTTTAAAGGAAATGATAATTTAGTCATCATGCCTACGGGTGGCGGAAAGTCTATCTGTTTTCAATTGCCCGCAATTTTACTAGAAGGTATCACGATTGTTATTTCTCCGTTGATTGCTTTAATGAAAGATCAAGTAGACGGACTGACTACAAATGGAATTGCCGCAGCATACATCAATAGTAGTCAGAGTGAAAGTCAGCAACAAGCGATTTATGCTAGAATTGAAAAAGGAGAAATTAAATTACTCTATACAGCACCCGAAAGTTTATCGTATTTGGAAAATATTTTTAGCAGTCAAACAATTAGTCTCATTGCCATAGATGAAGCACATTGTATTTCTTCTTGGGGACATGATTTTCGTCCTGCATATACCAATCTTGGGTATTTAAAAAAACGATTTCCAGATGTTCCAGTCATTGCTTTGACCGCAACGGCTGATAAAGCTACGCGTGAAGATATTGCGAATCAGTTGAACATTCCACACGCTACACAACATGTTGCTTCTTTTGATCGAAAGAATTTAAAATTAGAAGTTCGCCCAGCGAATAATCGCATAAAGCAAATTATTAATTTTATAAATGAGCGTCCAAATGAAAGTGGTATTATTTATTGCTTGAGTAGAAAAGCTACCGAAAGTGTCGCAGAAAAGTTGCAAAATGCCAATATCAATGCGACGGCGTATCACGCTGGTATTGATCACGAATCACGAGCAAAAATTCAAGAAGATTTCATCAATGATTCCTGCCAAGTTATTTGTGCTACGATTGCATTTGGAATGGGCATTGACAAATCGAATGTACGTTGGGTAATTCATTACAACTTACCTAAAAACATAGAAGGTTATTATCAAGAAATTGGTCGTGCTGGTCGTGACGGATTGCCTTCTGACACCTTGCTTTTTCACAGTTATGGCGATGTGATTCAGTTGAAGAAATTTGCAGAAAGTTCAGGAAATGTAGATGTGCAACTCGCCAAACTCGATCGTATGAAAGAGTATGCAGATGCGCTGAGTTGTCGCCGAAAAATTTTATTGAATTATTTTGGTGAATTGATCAGTGAAGATTGTGGCAATTGTGACGTTTGTACCAATCCGCCACAGTTTTTTGACGGCACTATTATTGCGCAAAAAGCTTTATCTGCCGTAGCGCGTGTTCAAGGACAAGAACCGATTGGTACTGTGATTGATATTTTACGCGGTGCTCAAAATAGTTCAATTTATGAAAAAAGCTATCAAGATTTAAAAACCTACGGAATTGCAAAAGACATCGCGTGGCTCGATTGGAAACAATACATTACACAGTTGATTAATTTGGGGTATTTAGAGATTGCTTTTCATGAGAATAATAAAATAAAACTCACCGATTTTGCCAAAGACGTGCTTTTTAATGGAAAAAAAGTTGACTTAGCCAATTTGGTCGCAGCCGAAAAAGAAAAAGAAGTACTGAAAAAGAAACAGCCAAAAGCTGCTAAAAATTCCTTGTTTGAGCGTTTGCGTGCGTTGCGATTGGAAATTGCACAAGAGGAAGAAGTTCCTGCCTATCAAATTTTTAATGATGCAACCTTGCGTGAAATGGAAGCCGAACGTCCAATGTCTGACGAAGAGTTTATCCGAATTAGCGGTGTTGGTCGTATTAAAATGATGAATTATGGACATGCGTTTATGAAGGAGATTATCAATTTTACGAGCGAGAAGAAAAAGAAACGCAAAGTAGATACCGTGCAAAAAACCTTTGAATTATTGCAATTAGGCTTGTCTATTGAAGATATTTCTATGGAACGAAATTTGGCAGAAGGCACTATTTACTCACATCTTTTTAAGTTATACAATGCAGGAAAAAATGTCAATTTGCATCAGTTGATTGATAAAAACGATTTGGACAGCATTCGAAAAGCCAAAAAAACTCTAGAAAACACAGAAGCGTTAAAGCCCTATTTTGAACATTTTGAAGAAGCGATTCCCTATAACACCATCCGTATTGGATTGGCAATTTTAAAAGCAGAAGCTTCGGAAGCATAGTTTTTTTAGCGCTTTATTTAAAAATATGCTATTTGTTTGATAGCTAAAATAGCGTGTTGTTTTTTGTAGAATCAACAGAAGTCTTTCATGTAATCATATTGATTTTAAGCATTTTACATTTTTCAATCTTAATGAGTTAAAAATTTGATAGTCTAGTGAAATTCATCTAACTTTCTGTCAAATTTTCATAAAAAAACTAACCTCAACTAACTCATTATGAATAAAAAATTACTCATTCTTTTACTTTTTTTAACGGGTATAACGACCAATTATGCCCAAGGAATTTTTGACGATTCCATACACACTGCCACTGGTTTTGGGAGTGTGAATTCCCCTGGTGGCGAAGCTGTTCAGAATGTTATTGATCAAAATTCAAACACAAAATATCTAGATTTCAATGCTTTTGACGGCATCGGTTTTGAAGTTGATATGCTTGGTGTGGCTAGCACTGTAGTTGCTATGGAATTTGTAACTGCCAATGATGCTCCTGAACGCGATCCGACGAATTATGAAATTTTTGGTTCCAATGATGGTACAAACTTTACTAGTATTACCACGGGAACGATTCCGTGTGTTTCTACACGCTTCTTTTCAAGAACTTTTTCGTTTTCCAATACGAATTCATACACTTCCTATAGAGTCAATTTTACTGGCACTTGTGGTGCATCAAGCATCAACCAAATTGCGGATGTACAATTGTTCGAATCTATTGGAGATTCGCCCGTAATTACCTGTCCTGCCAATATTACGGTAAATAATACCACAGGACAATGTGATACTATGGTAACTTATTCAGTAACCGCAACCGATACAGAAGATGGTATGTTGACTCCAAATGTAACTTCTGGTTTACCTTCTGGAGCTTCTTTTCCCGTAGGAATTACCGAAGTTTTTATGAATGTCACCGATACTGATAATAATACCGTGAGCTGTAGTTTTACAGTAACCGTAATTGACAATGAAGATCCTACGGCTGGTTGTCCTGCAAATATCATGCAAACTGCAGCTAATTTTGGAGATACTACAGCGGTGGTAACGTATACATTATCACCAACAGACAATTGTATATTGATCAATCCGTTAACAGATTTTACACCGTTGACAAACATCAACGGAAAGGCCTATTATTTGTCTAACAACTCATTTACACCTTCTAATGCTTTTATAGATGCTATTGCTCAAGGTGGTTTTGTGGGAACAATTAGAAATGATGCTGATAATACCACCATTGTGGAAGCTATTAGTACTATTGGTGGCACAGGCGATGTCGTTATTGGTTTTAGCGATACTGATGCGGAAGGAACTTTTGTATGGCAAAGTGGCGATACTGCTACCTATAATAATTGGAATCCTGGAGAACCTAATAATGCAGGAAATGAAGATTATACTGTAGTTCAATCTAGTGGTGGCTGGAATGATATTACGAATTTAAGTACGTACAGATATCTTTTGGAAGTAGATTATACGCCTACACAAACGGCAGGTTTGCCAAGTGGCGCAGATTTCCCAATTGGCACTACGACCAATACGTTTACGATTACAGATTTAGCAGGAAATGCTGTGATGTGCTCGTTTGATGTTACAGTAGATGAAAATTTAAGTGTGGAAGAAAATTCGTTTTCAAATAGCATTAAATTAACGCCTAATCCTACTGAAGGATTGATTTCATTGAGCAGCTCTTCAACTCTTTCTTTAGAAAGTATCGTCATTATGGACTTAAACGGTCGCATTTTACAAACCACTACAAATATTGGTCAACTTTCAGAAGGAGAAACGATTGATATTTCAAACCTTGCAGCAGGAATGTATTTTGTACGATTGCAAGATCTAGAAAAGAATGTGGCGGTAAAGCGCATCATTAAACAGTAAAAAAGTTTAAAACTTGACATAAAAAAAAGCAGTTTTCGGAATTTCCGAAAACTGCTTTTCTAATTATAGTTTACATTGTGTGATTATTTCACTTTTTCAAAGTCCATCTGTTCGACTCCGCTTAAGACAGGCTACTTAACTTCTTCGAAGTCTACGTCTTGCACATCTTCTCCATCTTTGTCATCTTCTCCTGTTGGAGCTGAAGCTTCTGGTCCTGCAGCGCCGCCTTGTTGTGCTTCCGCTTGCGCTTTGTACATTTCTTCGCTAGCTACTTTCCAAGCTTCGTTGATTTTCTCTAAAGCAGGATCAATAACAGCGATATCTTTTGTTTCATACGCCTTTTTCAATTCTTCCAAAGCATCTTCGATTGGTTTTTTCTTATCGTCAGATAATTTGTCACCAAACTCGCTTAATTGCTTTTCCGTTTGGTAAATCATTGAATCTGCGTTGTTTAATTTATCAGCTGTTTCTTTTGCTTTTTGATCTGCTTCCGCATTTGCTTCCGCTTCACGCTTCATTTTCTCGATTTCTTCTTCTGTCAATCCTGAAGAAGCTTCGATACGAATGTTTTGCTCTTTGTTAGTTCCTTTATCTTTCGCAGACACGTTGATGATTCCGTTTGCATCAATATCAAAGGTTACTTCAATTTGAGGAACACCTCTTTGTGCTGGTGGAATTCCGTCTAAATGGAAACGACCAATTGTTTTGTTGTCTGCTGCCATCGTACGTTCACCTTGTAATACGTGAATTTCCACAGATGGCTGATTGTCTGCTGCTGTTGAGAATACTTGCGATTTTTTCGTTGGAATTGTTGTGTTAGCATCAATCAACTTTGTCATCACATTCCCCATCGTTTCAATACCTAAAGAAAGTGGTGTAACGTCTAATAATAATACGTCTTTTACATCTCCTGTTAACACACCACCTTGAATCGCTGCTCCTACGGCAACAACCTCATCAGGGTTTACACCTTTACTTGGTTTTTTACCGAAGAATTTTTCAACAGCTTCTTGTACTGCAGGAATACGAGTTGATCCACCAACTAAGATAATTTCGTCAATATCACCTGTAGATAAACCTGCATTTTTAAGTGCTGTTTGGCATGGTTCGATTGTTCTTTTTACTAAATCGTCAATTAATTGCTCAAACTTAGCTCTACTTAAAGTTCTTACCAAGTGTTTTGGTCCGCTAGCAGTAGCCGTAACATATGGTAAGTTTATTTCTGTAGATGTAGAATTTGACAATTCAATTTTTGCTTTTTCAGCAGCTTCTTTTAAACGTTG
>CAZHSA010000116.1:1680-10421 GCA_964535135.1 uncultured Kordia sp. | reverse complement strand
ATGGTCCTGCACAGCCTAGAACTGTTTTTATTGGACTTCGCTTTGGAACTGATCTTTAGATTTGTCTTTTGTCTGTTTGTTTATTTGTTTATTTGTTTGTTCGATATGTAAACTATTGAGAAGCGCTTGGAAATTCATAGCAGATTTCGAGATTGTTCTTTTGTCACGAATGCACTAATTATCTTTTCTTTATAATCATAGATATTCACGAATTACTTTTTTTTGAAATAAAACGGAAAAATTATATCGAAAAGCGCTTGGAAATTCATAGCAGATCTCGATACAAATTTGCTACACAAATTCACTCGACCTGACGTATTGCTTCTGTCTTTTTAGAGTTATTTTCCCATAAAAAACGTCATCTTGAACTTGATTCAAGATCACATAACAGTGAGAAAAACTCATGTAAATATTGCTCTTTTCAGAAAGCTTCTTTGAGTGGTTTTCGTAATGAAATGAAGAAAAAAGCACTTCGATAAACTCAGCAGCACTATCGAGAAGCGCTTGGAAATTCATAGCAGATCTTGATACAAATTTGTTTTACAAATTCACTCGATCTCACGTATTGCTTCCAAAGCTGGTTCGAGTTTCCAACTCGAACTCACCATCAATCTAAAATATCAGTGCCTAAATAGCCATCATCTTTGTTGTAATACCAAGCACGAATTTTTGGCATTTTTATCCCGTTAATCACTTTTTCTTCGGATAGTAATATGTATTCGCCATCATTTTTAGCTTCATTCTTAAAAAATTGATAGACTTCCATCGCGTAGGTTTTTGGATCAAAATAAAAGTACCATGTATCTTTCCCAACGCTTTCTTTGTACGTTGCTTTTAAAACTACATATTCTTTGCCTTTAAAGGTTTTCTTCATCACTTTTGAATCAATGATGGTTCCTTCATCCTTTAATTTCATAGGCAAACCATATAAATACGTGTAATAGTTTTTGTATAAATTGGCGCGTTCACAACTTAAATTGTTTTCTTTTTTTACTGTTTCAGGTATTTCTGTGTTGCCATTAAAAGCAATATTGCAATCGTTTTTTTCTACCGTATATTCAGTAGTTATTTCAGCGCGTGTTGCTTTGACATAAAAATATTCTTTTGGCAAATTGATCTTAATCGTACTTACACGTTCTGGACTTTTAGGCGTTTTCATGGTAACTTGTAATGTTCCGCTGAATGTATTCCAATTGCCATTAGGATCGTGGTATTGAATGGCTTTTGCAAGTAATTCTTCTCCTGTCAACTCTTGCCCAAAAGAAATTGCAGTTGCTGTTAAAAAGATAAACGTGAAGATAGTTTTGATCATGAGTATAATATTTGATGGATCGCTCTAAGATAAGATATTTGATTCAAAGCTTAGTTTAAGTTACCACATCATAATAGCTTTTGCGTACTATTTCAAAGAATCATAGTTTTTATTAAAAGTCTAGATGCTAGCAGCAAAGCGATCTAAAATCGCTACATTTTCAAATTAATACATTAAAAAACTATTCTTCTTGATCAGATTTTTCTTTGATCGTTGCAGGTTCTACAGAACTGTCATGTTCTTTGTAATATACTTCTAAAAGATCCATGGTTGCGTTGAGTAAATCTTTAGTTTCTAACAACAAGCTAAAATACAGGGTCGTGTTTTTCGGACTCGATTCTTCAGTACGCGTACGTTCTACTTGTGTTTGAATTTTTTGTTGTACCAATTCAAAAATAGAATCTCTACTCACAAGCACACCTTCAATATCTTCAAACGAACGTGAATCAAACGCTTTTTTAGTCTTATTGAATAAGATTTCCATCGCTTCATCCACTTGTTTCAGTTCTTTAATCTGATTGAATTTTAGCTTTTTGTGATTGTTATTTACATGTTTTAAACTCGCTTTCGATATATATTCCAACGACTGAGTTATGTCTTGCAAATAGCCTAAAATATTAATGTAAAAGTTACTCGCTCCTACACTGCTTGCTTCGTCTAAGTTTTTAATAAAGAAGAAGATATTATCGCGCAGTTCGTCAATTTCGTCCGATAGTTTGGAAATATTTTTACGGTTAGTCTTCAGCATATTCAAATCTTGCTTTGCCAACCCATTAATAGCGCTTGTGTAAATTCTATTTCCTCTGTTTAATACATTTCCAATATTATCGGCACTTTCGTGGATAACACCTTGCACAGAACTACTTTCAGCTTTCTTTAAGCTATCTTCTACTTTTGCTTCTTTTGCTTTTCTATTGTGAATGATATAATTACGAATTAATAGGAATGCTGCCAAACTGAGCAACACTGCCAACATAATTGGAAGGTGAATGTTTAATAAGAAGGCAATCAATCCTGCGGCAAGAAACGCCACAATTGCTGTAAAGAACCATCCGCCAATAACATTTAAAACACCTGCAACTCTGTACACCGCACTTTCTGCGCCCCAAGCTCTATCCGCTAACGATGTTCCCATGGCAACCATAAAAGTAACATAGGTTGTTGATAATGGTAATTTCATAGATGTAGCAATAGAAATTAACACACTAGCAACCATTAAATTAACGGCAGCACGTACCATGTCAAATGCAGGAATATCTTTTTTACTTTGATAGCTTTTTACAGGCGGCATCGTAAATTGTTTGTCTATTTTCTTTTGCCAAGAATTTGGAATGACAGAAGAAACTCCTTTCGACATACCAATAGAAGCACGCACGAAACCTCTAGATAAAGAATTCGGTCTAAAACGTTCTTTTGTTTGTTCCTGACTTGATAAATCAATAGACGTTTTTACAACAGCTTTTGCTTTGCTAGAAAACCAAAGAGTGATCACCATAATGAATCCTGCAATTACTAAGAAAATCGTTGGTGTTTCTACTGTTTTTCCTAAAAAGCCCATTTCAAATTCTTGAGCTGCAGCTACAATATCTCCTTCAGCAAAACCACTTGCCATGAATTTTTCAAACGCTTGCCAACCAGCAATTGGCACACCAATAAAGTTGACCAAGTCATTTCCAGCAAAAGCGAGTGCCAAAGCAAACGTTCCAATAATAATGATGAGTTTGTAAATATTCATTTTCAAAAACGACATCGTTATGTATGAAATAAATGACCATACAACAAAGCTAATTGCTACGATTTGCAATACATATACTTCTAAAAACTCTTTTAAGGTAAGAGAAGATGTAGTATCTACAATTTTATTTGCATACGAAGTCCCTTTGATTCCTTTTACAAAAATAAAATAGGTAATCGCAGTTAAGGCAAATCCGCCGAATAAGGCACCAATCCAACGTGCTTTTTCATTAAAATTATAGGATAATAACAAACGTGAAAACCACTGTACAATAGCACCCACACTGAATGCAATGACGACGGACAGCAGGATTCCTATAATAATTTCGGTTGCTTTGGAAGTATTTATATATTCAAGTAATGTATCGTATCCGTCTCCTTTTTTACTAATGGTAATCAGTGCCATTGCCACTGCGGCACCTAACAATTCAAACACAATAGAAACCGTGGTAGATGTTGGCATTCCGAGCGTATTAAAAAAGTCGAGCAGCAGAATATCCGTAATCATCACTGCCATAAAAATGATCATAATTTCATGAAAGTGAAACTGTTCGGGCGTAAATATCCCTTTACGGGCAACTTCCATTAAACCACTAGAAAAAATAGCACCAACGGTAACTCCAACACTGGCAACAATCATAATGGTTTTAAAAGAAATGGCTTTAGAGCCAATAGCAGAGTTCAAGAAGTTTACTGCATCATTACTAACTCCTACGACTAAATCGGCAATTGCCAACACAGTCAATGCAATGATCATCAGTAAGTAAATATTGTCCATACGAGGATTTTAAAAAATAATTTACAAATATCAATAGTGTCGACAAATGTAATGTTACCTTAAGGTTATATCTTAAGTGTATTACATCGCTGTGTTAAATATAACAAATAACTAAAAAATGAGGAAATATCGCTCATTTTCGTTGAAATGCTGGTATTAAACGTTGATAATTGTTAAGGATTGGTTTTTCATTTATATATGTGCTATATTGCACGTAAAAATGCTATTTTTCTAATGAATTGGGAACAATTACTCTCTCTAAAACGTCACGGAGATACCCATAAACGATTGCGTAAAGAGCAAGACGAAACTCGATTGGGCTTTGAAGTCGATTATGATCGTGTGATTTTTTCATCCGCTTTCCGCAGCTTGCAAGACAAAACGCAGGTAGTTCCTTTATCTAAAACCGACTTTGTACACACACGACTTACGCACAGTTTGGAAGTTTCTGTAGTGGGCAGAAGTTTGGGAAGAAAGGTAGGAACGAAACTCTTAGAAAAATATCCGCATTTAAAAGAAGTTCACGGATTTCAATTCAATGATTTTGGCGCAATTGTCGCAGCAGCGGCTTTGGCACATGATATTGGGAATCCGCCATTTGGACATTCTGGCGAAAAAGCCATTGGTGAATATTTTAAAATAGGAAACGGCACGCAATTTCAATCAAAATTAACTCCAAAAGAGTATCAAGATTTATGTGATTTTGAAGGAAACGCGAACGGATTTAAAATTTTGACGGAAAGTCGCAAAGGTGTAGACGGAAGTTTACGCTTGAGTTATGCAACGTTGGGCGCGTTTATGAAATACCCAAAACAATCACTTCCTAAAAAACCGACAACACATATTGCGGATAAGAAATACGGCATTTTTCAATCGCAAAAAGAAGCATTTACCGATGTTGCCAACGAACTTGGCTTGCAACAACACGGAGACGGAGACGACATTCGCTATGCAAGACATCCATTGACGTTTTTGGTAGAAGCTGCCGATGATATTTGCTATACCATTATTGATTTTGAAGATGGAATTAATTTAGGATTGATTCAAGAAGAAAAAGCACTTGAATATTTAATTAAGTTAGTGAGTGATACCATTCACAAAGAAAAATATAGTCAATTACAACATCGAGAAGATCGTTTGAGTTATTTGCGAGCTTTATCTATCAACACACTTATAGAAGATGCCGTGCGTATCTTTTTAGAAAATGAAGAAGCCATTTGTGCGGGCAATTTTTCGGTTGGCATTATGGATAAGAGTAAATACAAAGCTCAAATTGATGATATTATTAAAATAAGCATTGATAAAATTTATAAAAGTGACGAAGTTATTGAGAAAGAAATTACGGGATATCATGTATTGCAACACCTGCTCAATACCTTTATTACAGCTGTAGAAAACTATCACACAGGAACACTTTCTAATTATGATAAGCTCATTTTGAAAGTTTTACCTGAAAGTGTAGACTATAAAACAGACCATTTATACCATAGGCTGATGAATATTACCAATTACATATCTAAATTATCAGATAGTAAGGCGGTAATTTTGTTTAACAAACTAACGGCCAAAACGGTATAACATTAATTTTGCTAAACCCAATTTACTAAATATTATGTATAAAATTATTTTAAACCCACAGCATTCATTTTTTGCGCTGCACTCGCTATTCTAGCACTTTTGCAGTTAAAAAAACACTTTAAACATTAACTAAAAAATAATAACACGTTTCTATTCAGTATATTTACATTATAAAAATTTAAAAAAATTGCAATAAGAATTAAGTAATGAAATGTTTACTGAATCATGTACGTGAGATTCAATTATTCTAAAACAAAAAATATGAAAAGAAAATTAAAAATAGGAGCATTAGTGAGTCTTCTATTTGTAGCTATCGCAGGATATGTTTTTATGAATACAACCACTGACGAAGCTCAAGAAAAAATTTCAAGTGCTGAATTGCGCGAAAAACATGCTAACTTTTTAGCCAACAGTCCATACAAGGAAACACAAAAGTTGTCACGAAAAGAACGTAAAGCAAAAGGATTACCTCCTAATGCATATAACGAACAATTATGGGAATTGACAATGAATCCAAGTCTTGGTAGACCAACTCCAGAATTAATACCTGAAATTGAACGACAACTAGAACTAGCAGAGTCTCAATTAGTAGGTCGTACACCTGGAGATGCTAATGACAATAACTGGGAAGAACGCGGGCCAAATAATGTTGGTGGACGTACAAGAGCATTAATGTTTGATCCAAATGATATCAACAATGCCAATCCTGCAGACGATTACACACGTGTATTTGCAGGTGGTGTATCTGGTGGATTGTGGGTAAATGATGATATTACAGATGCTAATTCTCCATGGCAATTGGTACAAGGACTCGCGGATAATATTTCAGTTACAGTAATTGTTTCTGATCCTAACAATTCAAACATTATGTATTTAGGTTCAGGAGAATCCTATACATCAGGGTTTGCTATAGGATCTGGAGTCTATAAATCTACGGATGGTGGTGTCAACTGGCAGCAAATGATTGGTGGAAACTTTGGAACGTCAAGTTCTAATCCTGGTGGTGCAACACTACTTGTAGATGGTATTTTCTACGTGAATGATCTTGTGGCAAGAGACAACAACGGAACTACAGAAATATATGCTGCAATGGCAAGTGCTACCTATAGAGAATCAGGAAGCCCTACAAATATTTTAGGATTTGACCAACAAGGATTATACAAATCTGATGATGGCGGAGTAAACTGGACACGTTTCCCAATTCAATTCAACAACGGAACGTATGCGAATCCAAATGATATTGAAATTGACTTAAACAATAATATATGGTTGGCTACTACAGGTGACTTCTTTGGAAGTCCTGGAGGATCTATTTTCCAATCAACAGATGGTAATACCTTTAATTTTATCACCACAATACCAAGTGCACAGCGTACCGAAATAGAGCCTTCTGCTACAACACCAGGAACGTTTTGGGTTGCTGCTGATATTGGAAGTGGATCACAAGCAGATTTATATGTAACCACAAACAATTTTGCTTCTCTCACAGCTTTAACAGAACCTAATGATGCCGATAACGGAATTCCTGCGTCGGATTATACAAGACAACAAGCATTTTTCAATCTGCCAATTGAGGTAGACGCAAACGACAACTTATATGTTGGTGGTATTGACTTATTTAAGTTTGACAGTAACCTTAACACTTGGGATCAAATTTCTAAATGGCAACCATTTGGCGGACAACAAAATATTACAGCTTCGTTGATACACGCAGATCAGCATGCCATTGTTTTCCGACCAAATGACAATACACAAGCAATTATAGGAAATGATGGTGGTGTATATTATAGTGCAAATATTACAAACGCAGCCGGCGACGCTAACGCGATTCAGCCAAGAAATCTAAACTATAATGTAACGCAATTTTATTATGGTGACATCGCTGATGGTGATATTCCTGACGGTGACGATTTTGCTGGAGGAACACAAGATAATGGAAGTTTAGTTGCGTTAGATGCTAATCCTGGTATAAATGGTTTGAATGAATTTTTAGGAGGTGATGGCGCATATACCGCGATTGATTTTAATGATGGTTATTTAGTTGCTTCAAATCCATTTTTAACACATGCAGTTATTTCATACCCATCTTTTTCTGGTGGATACTATTTTGTAAGTGAAGATAGTGGTTCTTTTATTAATGTAGGAGAATTAGATAAAAATACGAATACATTTTATGCAGATGCTTCAACTAATACAGCAATTATAGGTCAGTTTACCAATATTAATAATGGTGCTGCTAATGTACAAAGAACCAATTTAACCAATTCATTATTAAACAGTCGTCCTACAGCATTTGCGGTATCTGCAAATGGACAAACGGTTTATGCTGGACTTCGTAATGGACGTTTGTTAAAAATTGAAGCTGCTTTAACTACCTTACGAATTTGGTCAAATGTACAAGATCCAGGTTTTGTGGGAAGTGTGTCAGATATTGAATTCGGTGAAACGGAAAACGATTTATATGTTACTTTCCATAACTATGGTGTAAATAATGTATGGTATTCTCCTGATGCTGGAGTTACTTGGCAACAAAAAGATGGAAATTTACCAGACATTCCTGTAAAAGCTATCTTAGCAAATCCTTTAGTAGCGAATGGTGCTGAAGTAATTATAGGAACAGAATTGGGTGTATGGAGATCGTCTAATTTTGATACAGCAACTCCAACGTGGGTTCGTTCTGACAACGGAATGCGTTCTGTGGCGGTATTTGATTTAGATTTAAGAACTACAGACAATACAGTACTTGCTACAACACACGGAAGAGGTTTCTTTACAGGAAAGTTCCTTCCAGGTATATTAAGTACTGAAGAGTTTGCAGCAGACCAGAACTTTTCTATCTACCCAACGGTTTCTGATGGAAATATGAACATTAGAGCGAAGCAAAGTGGAAAAGCTACAATTACAGCGTATACAATTGCAGGACAACAAGCAGGTATAAAGGAAGTTGACTTAACAAGAAATGCAACGTCAAGCTTGAACCTTTCTGAATTGTCAACGGGAATTTATATTTTAAAAATTCAACAAAATGATGCTACAAAAACACAAAAAATAGTGATTCAGTAAGCATTACGACATCATATTTGAAAGCGGACTTATCTCGGTAAGTTCGCTTTTTTTATGTTTTAAAGAAATAACTTTTGCAAAATAACTATCAAAAATAGTAACTTAGTAACTGTTGGAAGTCTACGATTATGAACCAAACTAAAAGAAGAAGAATTATATATATTTTACTGTTTCTAGCCATTATTGGCTATATGATCAGTAGCAAAAAGAAAAAAGAAGCACAGCAAGAGAAAATTCCAGCGAAAGCGACATCAACTAATGTATCAATTTGAAAAT
>CAZHSA010000116.1:0-1580 GCA_964535135.1 uncultured Kordia sp. | reverse complement strand
CCTTAAAACTATTCATCATGGCGAAAAAAAGCTTAGTAAATGCCGAAACTGACAAAGATGTGTATGCGTTTGTAGAAGCTGTTCCAAACGGAAAACGAAAAGCAGATGCAAAAGTATTGTTAGATGTATTCCATGAAATTACAGGAAAAGAACCTAAAATTTGGGGAACGAGTATTATTGGTTATGGAAAATACACGTATCAACGAAAAAACGGAGATGAATTTGAATGGTTTAACACCGGTTTTTCACCAACAAAAGCGCACACGTCCATCTACATGACGTATGACATAAACACAGAAACAGCCTTATTAAGTAAACTTGGAAAGCACAAAACAGGCAGAGGTTGCTTGTATATTAAAAGTCTTGCGGATGTAGATATGGATGTCTTAAAACAACTTATTAAGAAGAGTGACCAATGGAAACGTTGATATACTTTATATCTATTTAATGATGAGAATAAAAATCGAAGTTAATGGCGTAGCAGTGTAACTAATGTTTCTTTAATCGCTTTCGCAGAAATACCACATTCCGCATGCAACTCTTCAACCGTTCCATGTTCTACAAATGTATCAGGAATGCCTAGCATTTTTATAGGATTTACATACATATGTTTTGATGCGAATTCGACTATGGCACTTCCAAAACCACCATTTACCACTCCATTTTCAAGCGTCACAATCGTTTCATACCTTGCAAACACTTGATGCAATAAACCTTCATCCAACGGTTTTACAAACTGCATATCATACAACCCAATTTCATTAGTCACATTCAATTCATTGACAACAGCTTTCGCTACATTTCCAATATGTCCAATGCTCAAAACCGCAATTTTAGAACCTGTTATCACAGAACGACCTTTTCCAATTTCAATCGTTTCAAAATCTTGTTGCCAATTAACTTCAGAACCGCGTCCTCGCGGATACCGAATTGCAATAGGATGTTTCAACCCTAGCTGTGCTGTGTACATCATATTTCGAAGAGCAACCTCATCAAAAGGTGCAAAAATGATCAAATTTGGAATACATCGCAAATATGCCAAATCAAACACGCCGTGATGCGTAGCGCCATCTTGACCTACCAATCCAGCTCTATCCAAACAAAAAATGACAGGTAAATTCTGCAATGCCACATCATGAATCACCTGATCGTACGCGCGTTGCAAAAAGGTAGAATATACATTGCAAAACGGAATCAAGCCCTGAGTCGCCATTCCAGCAGCCAACGTCACTGCATGTTGTTCGGCAATCCCAACATCAAATGCTCTATCGGGAATGGATTCCATCATAAACTTCAAGGAACTTCCTGTTGGCATGGCAGGCGTAATTCCCACAATTTTTTCGTTCGTGTGCGCAAGTTCTACAATCGTATGTCCAAACACGTCTTGAAACTTTGGTGGCAAATGTGCGGTATTTTTAGGTTTCAATTCACCCGTAAACTTATCAAATTTTCCAGGCGCATGATATTTCACTTGATCTTCTTCTGCTTTTTGCAATCCTTTTCCTTTCGTAGTAATGACATGCAAAAACTTAGGCCCTTTTACGGTTTTCAAGCGTTCCAATTCGTCCACAACGGCAAAA
>CAZHSA010000115.1:0-10471 GCA_964535135.1 uncultured Kordia sp. | reverse complement strand
CTACTGCAATCGTTAATACATATGGGAACCAGCTAATGGCACTTTCAAAAGCTCCAGAAGTTAATAAGATAGCTCCTGCATCATCTAACCCTGCGTTTGCTGCTGTTACATTACCTGTAATAATTAATACTAATGCAGTCATTGTACAAACCACAACTGTATCAATAAAAGGTTCTAATAAAGCTACCATTCCTTCACTCGCTGCGTATTTTGTTTTTACCGCTGAATGCGCAATAGATGACGAACCAATACCAGCTTCATTAGAGAATGCTGCTCTTCTAAATCCTTGAATTAATACACCGATCGCTCCACCGGCCACTCCTTCTGGACTAAATGCACCTGAGAAAATTTGACCAAAAGCATCGCCTACCATTCCAATATTTGCAAAAATTACAAACAAAGAAGCTGCAACATAAATCACAACCATGAATGGTACAATTTTATCAGTCACCTTGGCAATTTTCTTAATTCCTCCAATAATCACAATACCAACGAGTACAGCCATGACTAAACCAAATACCCATCTGTAACCGTGAATAAATGATTGGTCTCCACCTGTCATATGTTCAAACAATTGTGCTGCTTGGTTTACTTGGAACATATTTCCACCTCCAAATGAACCTCCAATTACGAAAATGGCAAACAATACTGCCAATACTTTTCCTAATCCCGCAAGTCCTTTTGCTTTGAGTCCTTTTGTTAAGTAGTACATTGGTCCACCATATACGGTTCCATCTTCAGCAATATCTCTATATTTTACACCTAAGGTACATTCTACAAATTTGGAAGCCATTCCTAAGAATCCTGCTATGATCATCCAGAATGTGGCTCCTGCACCACCAATGGAAACGGCAATAGCAACACCTGCAATGTTTCCTAAACCAACAGTTGCAGATAATGCAGCTGTTAAGGCTTGAAAGTGTGAAACTTCTCCTTCATGTCCTTCTATAGCAATCGTCTCTATATTATCACCTCCAGGCGTAGCATCACCTGCAGCCACCATAGATTCATGATGATCAACATCGTCATATTTTCCACGTACTATATTTACAGAGGTGAAAAAACCTCTAAAGTTGATAAATTTAAAGTAAAAGGTAAAGAATAAAGCTCCTAAAATTAATGGAAACAATACCCAGAATACTTTTGTATATGGCGCTGTTGCTTTAACGGTCATAGATGCATTCTGTTGAACATCTTTGGTAGCAACCTTAATTGTCCCACCATCAAATTTGGCAGGAATATTCTTTGATAGATTCTCAAAACTTTCCGCTATTTGATATCCTGAAAGCTGTATGTTTGATACTTGTAAAGTATCGTCTTTAACTTCATATTTTATACCATTTTTTGTAGTAAATGAAGTTTTATCTCCTGGATTTTGACTGATAAAGCCTTCTGGATTTAAGTTGATTGTAAGTTCATCTTCTACAGATCCGAATGGTATTTGGTAAAAAATACCTTGTACAAACCAACCTGTTGCATCTCCAAAAGCTTCGTCAATTTTTTTATCGAGTCCTTTTTCGGGCGCATCTTGTGCAAATGTTAGTAATGGGATTAGCATTGTAAATAAGGAAAGAAGATATTTCTTCATGGTATTGTTTCAGTTAGTTAATATTTGTTTCGGGTTAAAGGTTAGCAAGATGCTAAAAAAAAATTGCTTAATCAAGTTTTGAGTGCTAAATCACCGTTTACGACGTGTTTTAGAGATCGAATTTTTCTTTTAATAATTCTATTTGTTCTGGGCGACCTAACACAATTATTTTTGAATCTTTTAGTAGTTTTAAATCTGCTCCAGGATTAATGACATACTCACCATCAGGAGTTTTATAACCAATGACAGTACAACCTGTTTTTTTACGTAAGTCTAGTTCTTTAAGTGTGATTTCTTCGCCTTCAGTTGTAATATCTTCCGTACGGATTTCTTCTACATTGGTCGTGTTATCACCTCCGATAGAGAGATTGTCAATAAATTCAATTAAATCTGGCACCACCACAAGAGAAGCCATGTGCTCGCCACCAATTTTATCGGGCATGATGACATTATCAGCACCAGCTAGTTTTAATTTTTTATATGAAGATTCATGCGAAGCTCTACTAATGATGAGTAATTTCCCGTTTATTTGTCTCGCTGAAAGTACTACAAATAAGTTATCAGCATCACTCGGAAGTGCTGTAATTAAACATTTAGCATTGTCAATTCCTGCTTTTTCTAAAATTTCATCTTCACTAGCATTTCCTTCAACAAAAGATAATTCGGAATCTTCATATCGTTCAATAACAGTTCTATTTTTTTCTATAATCACAAATTCTTCATTGTGAGCATGTAGTTTTTCAGCAGCTTCTTTTCCATTGCGTCCAAATCCGCAAATAATGATATGATTTTCCATGCGTCTGATTTTTTTTAAGGTCTTGCGTTCTATGATGTTTCTAAGTGTACTTCTGCTTAAAATATATTCGGTAATGACAGAAATCGCGTAAGCAAATACAAAAACACTGATGATGATTAAAAATATGGTGAAAAGTTTTCCTTGATCGTCCAACTTAATCACTTCTTTAAATCCTACGGTAGTTACCGTAATAACAGTCATGTAAATACCATCAATAAAATTACTCCCAGAGATAATCATAAAGCCTGAGACTCCAATAATCAACACCAAGAATAAAAGTGCTAATGCGATGTAAAATTTCGACCGAAAGAATCTAAACATATTATAAGTCAAATACTGAAGTTCGTTTGGTGTAAATTAAGTCTTTTAATCTTAATATAAAAGCTAAGGTAAGATATAATGCAAAACTAAAACCCAACGTAGCAAACGTAACGTAAATGAAGAACAAACGTACATTTTTGGCACGCATTCCCAAACGTTCTGCCAATCGAGACAACGCACCAAAACCGTGTTTTTCGAAAAAATAGCGCAGTTTGTAAATAAATTTCATCTCGTTTTGTAGATTTTATTACCGATGTGCAAGGTACAGATTTTGCAGAAATGTTTCTCATTTTCGTTCTAAAATATAGGATTCTTTTAACAACTTGTTTCCAATAGCACATTCCAAACATTTTTGGGCATCGCAATAGCTTTTTTTCAAGTGTAATAATGCTTGTGTATGCAACGCATTTTCAATAGCTATTTTTTTTGTGTTGAATTTTTGAATGATGGCGTTTTTTTCAGGCGAAATGGTTCGTAAAAGCATAAGTAAACTTTCTATATCAGGTTTTCCTTGATATTTTTCATAACAATATTTTAAAGGCAAAATACTGTTGATCAACAACACATCAATAAACGTTTTGGATACTTTTTTGATGCGCTTGGGCGATTGCTTCTCAAAGGTGTAATGCGTTTGCCAAAACACACTCGTTTCCACTTGCAATACCTTGTATAATGCGTCCAAAGATGTCGTTGCTACTAATTTTGAAAATAGATGACTCTGTTGATGGTACAAGTTTGCCAATTGCGAAGCACGAACGGTAGGAAAGTTTGCCGGACGCGTTCTAAAGAATTGCAAAGGCATGCTCGCTTCTTTTGTATACTGAAATTTGTGACAGAGATAGCTATATTCTTGTCGTAACAAGTTGTCGTGGTGTTCCTGAGTGACTTCTTGCGAAAGCAACCCAAAAATTCCAAATAAAAATGCTTCTAACGAAAATTGCGACGCGCTGATTTTGCGAATTAAACTAAAGTCTACCGAACACGCCGCTTCATAAAAAACATCACTGTTGAGTTTGAGCCCGAAACCTTTGGCGAGCAATCGGAACAATACCGCTTCCCAATCGTATTCGGTTGCCACAACCAGTTTTTCGATGTCGGCAGCTTTGGCTTCCAAGCGTTCTATATAAACACGTTCGAGCCAGTTTTCAAGTTCAAAATGGTGTAGTAATGGAAAGCTAGTTTCACAGGCAATCCATTGTTTGGAAATATTCAACAAGTTTTGATAACGTTGCAGCAAACCTGTATCGCTATAGCTTTTGAGAACTAACGTCGGAATGACAGAATTGTCTTTGCGATGAATGTCCATATCATGATTCCAAACGACGTGCAAAATCACATTGTCATAATTGGCATCATTTTCATGATGGTGTACAAACCAGTCTGACGATTTCACGTGCATTTCCACGTTTCCTGCCCAAAGTTGATTTCCTATGCGTACACATGCATTGAAAAAATCAGGTCCAGCATGATGATTGTGCGTTCCTAAATTGATGATTTTTATGGGTTCTTTCTGTGTGGTTTCTAGCGATTGAAGCTGTAGCTTTCCAAATTTCCACAAATAGTACAGGAAGTCTTCTCGTATGTGCATATTGATAATTATTAAGTTCATAATAATTTCAATGAGAAGTAAAAGGTTTAGGTATCCTAACAAGATTAATACTACACAAATATACTTTTTTATAGATTATTTCATACTTTAGTATAAGTAAATGTTCTCAAACCAAGCGAACATTGTCTGTTTTTACTGAATGAGCTCCTTTTTAAAGTCTATTTTCATTTCTACATTCCCTGTTCTTGCACTTGTTGTAATGATAGACGCTGCTTGGTTTATGTATCGTTCTGGAATTACGCTAGCACACGCAGCACATCTAGTCACCGCAGCAAGTATTGTTTTCTTTTTTGTTCGAATTTTCATTAAACCAGTAGCACGGACCGATGCAGCATTGCAAGTATATACGTTTTTTGTGTTTTTAGGTTTTTTGATGAGTTTTTTACTTGAAAATTTACAGGAAAACGTTGTCATTAGAGCCTTTTCCATGTGGAGTACTATCGTGTTAACAGTTGGTTGGATTGCCTATTTATTGTGGTATTCTTATTTTCAAGAACGAAATGCGGAAAGCAACACCATCCTAAAAGTTGGAAACACCTTGCCTTTGTTACGGTTTAAAAATGCCGCCAATGAAGAAGTCACAACAGAAAAATTTGCAGGAACGCCGAGTATTTTTATCTTTTATCGCGGAAATTGGTGTCCATTTTGTATGGCACAGATTAAGGAAATGGTTGCCAAACATGAAGAGTTAACCGATCGAAATATTAATACAGTGTTTATCAGTTCGCAACCGCATGGTTTTAGCAAAAACTTGACGAATAAGTATCCGCTAGATTTTCAGTTTTTAGTAGATGTTGATGGAAAAGTTGCCAAGCAGTTACACATTTTTGCCGCGTTCGGATTGCCGTTCGGATTTCAAATTTTCGGTTTCAAATCGCACACAACCTTACCAACAATCATCATTACAGATTCTAATGAAAAAATTGTGTACACCAACCAAACTGATAATTATAGAGTTCGCCCAGAACCGACTACATTGTTAAAAATTGTAGACGAAAACGTATAGGTTTTTAGCGCAAATTGAACAACAATCACTCAACTGCATATCCTGCTGCTTTCCATGCAGTAATACCGCCTTCTATATTGTATGCATTGATATAACCTAACTCTCGTAATTTGACCACTGTTTTTCCACTGCGCCTGCCGCTTTTGCAATACACATACACGGTTTGATCTTTCGTTAGTTTCGAAATTACAGTGTCCATAAAACTGTCTTCAAAAAAATCAGCTTCTAGTGCTGTACTTTTTATTTTTCCTTCTGCAACTTCTTTTGGTGTTCGCACATCCAACATTAGTACTTCATCATTTTCTAATAAATCATGAAGTTCGGTCACGGAAATATCATTCTCTTTAGGAGCATTGCTACATCCGAAGAAAGAAAGGAACGCTGTTAGCATACAAATTACGAAAGTTAGTTTAGTAAGTTTCATGTAAATGATGCATTAGTTTGTCTTCTCACCTTCCCATTCCATAAATCCGCCCATCAAGTTGTATGCATTTTCAAAACCTATGCTATTCATAATTGCACATGCTTGTCCGCTTCTTCCGCCAGAGCGACAGTATACGTAGTAGTTTTTAGAAGCATCTAATTTTTTTACTTCATCAATAAATCCTTGTCCTAAAAAGATATCAATATGTTTTGCATTCGGAATGTGTCCTTCGTCCACTTCATCTTGTGTACGTACATCTAAGATGACTGCGTTGGAATCGTTTGCAAGTTGCTCTTGCCATTCTTGTTGTGTTAAATCTGCCATAATTTAATAAATAGTGTTGTTTGTTTTAATTTATTCAAAGTTACTCTTTTTCAGAAAATTTTCTTTCATAAAAAATCATGAAAAAACCGAAGCGATATACTTCGGTTTTTTTACAGGCAATAGTTGTGCCTTTATTTTTTTGTCGTTCATGCTTTTATCTTTCAAAGCTATTCTCGATACATTTTTAGTTAGTTCGCAAACGCTATAACAAAAACGCTCAAAAAATCTAACATATCTAACAATCTAAGTATCTAAATATCTAAGCAAGTCTAAAATTACACTTTAATAGAACACCCAATTGCTTTTGTTGTTTTTACCTCAACTTCTTTTCCTGCCAATAATGCGTCAACAGCATCTTCTATATACCGTTTTGAAACGGCAGAAGCATCTTTGTAATTGTCATCAATAGCACCAATGTATTTTACTTGATGTCCTTTTGGCGTTTTTGCAATTACGTACATGTGTGGCGTACGTGTTGCACCAAATTGTGGATATACTTTTTGTCCTACGTCTAGCATATATGGAAACGTAAATCCTTTTTCTTTAGCTCTTACTTGCATTTTTTCAAAACTATCATCTGGTCTTGCTTCCGGACTGTTTGGGTTGATTGCAATGACAGGATATCCTTTGCTTGCGTATTTTTTGTCTAAGGCAATCAATCTGTCTTCATACGCTACTGAATAAGGACAAGTATTACACGTAAATGTTAAAATAAATCCTTTAGCATCTTTAAAGTTGCCCATAGAAATCATTTTTCCATCTACGTTTTTCAAAGAAAAATCTTTGACAATATCGCCAACTTGGTAACCAGTATTCATTTCCTTTTTTGGCTTTACAACATTTTCAGCAACTGTTTTTGTAGTAGTTGTTACCATTGTTGCTTTCTCTTTCTTTTCTGCACAAGATACTGTCATAAAAAGTAATGCCAGTACTGCTAATTTTATCGCTTTCATTTTTTGTGGGTTTTAATTTATTGGTTTATAAAATTTTCTATTGTTTCTTTTAATTCTTTTTTGGTGAACGATTTCTCGTAGAATTCTCGTTTTCCTTTTCCGTATATCACCGTTGCCGGAATGGCGCCTGACCATTTTTTTGATACTTTCGGAATCCATGCGTTTTGATCAGGATCGTCTAGTAACACTTGTTCAGCTAGTAATTTATTTTTGGCTAAGAATGTATTTAGTTTTTTCAGATTGAAGTCTAAACTTACGAACAACACTTGTACGTTTTTGTCTTTATATTCTTGATTGATCGCTTCAAAATACGGCAATTCTTTCACGCAAGGTGCGCACCAAGTTGCCCAAAAATTTACGACATGAATATTGTCATCTTCAATGTTGAGGTATTTTTCAAACTGTTCAAAATTAAGTACAGGAATATTATTGTCTACTTTTGAAACAATCACTTTCTCAGCTTTTTCTTTGATAGAAGAAGTTTCTTTTGCAGTGGCAACTTCTTTTGATTTTGTGTCGTTTCCGCAAGAAAAAAATAAAATACAAACGGCTAAAAATAAGGTCTTTTGGAACATGTCTTTTGTTTTCGTCCTAAAAATACTAAAAGTCTCTTGGATAGCTTTTTATTTAACAAATTTTAAGATTTGTATTATTTACAAACTACACAATATTCAATCCAGAAAATGAAGCATTTATGACTTTTTGAGCATCAACATCCAACCAATTGTTTAAGACAGCTGTGTAAATCTGACGAAAGTCTATATCAAATTTTAAATCGCCATTAGTATCTAAATTGGACAAATCTGCCATCGGATTGTAAAACCCTTGTTTTTTCAACTGACTTCCAATCAAAAATACTTGATTCGCCGTTCCGTGATCCGTGCCGTTTGCAGCATTTTGTTGTACACGACGCCCGAATTCTGAAAAAGTTAAAATCAACGTGTCTTTAAAGGAATCTTGTTGTTTTAAATCTTTGATGAAAGCCGCCATTGCTTCGTCATACACTTTAAGCAATCGCTTTTGTTTGTTGTTTTGATTCACATGTGTGTCAAATCCGCCAAGCGACGTATAATATACTTTGGTTTGCAAACCAGAATTGATAAATTGTGCTACTTGCTTCAATTGTTTTGAAAATTCGTTTCCTGGATATGTCGTTTTTGTGGAGAATGTTTTTGAAGTTTCATACAAATAAGATGCCGACGACGAAGCAGTAACCATGGTTTTGTACAAATAACCCAAATTGTGTTCGCTCAAATGCGCATCATCATGATGTTGTACCACTTTTTTAAAATACGGCTCTTGTGTCGTTTGATAGAATAATTTCGGATTCTTTGTAGCAATGCCGTCTGTCGCTTCACCTTTTAACAATAACGACAAGGTATCGTCTACTTCAATGGCGTCAAGAGATTTACTTTTGGTCGCGTCCAAATAACGTCCAACCCAACCAGATTGCAAGTATTCGTTAGCGTCACTTGCGGTGTGCCAAATATCTGTAGCGCGGAAATGTGAACGATTCGGATTCGGATATCCTACATTATTAATAACGCACAATTCGCCGTTATTATACAAGTTGCTATGCGCGATGAGACTTTCGTGAAAACCGATTTCATCCGTAATTCCAATCAAATTTGACTTTTGCTGCGCCAACGATGGGCGTTTTTTGTAATAGATGTCATTTCGAAAAGGAACAACCGTGTTCAATCCGTCATTTCCTCCCGACAATTGAATAATCACTAACTTTTTCCCTGTCGCTACTGCGGAATCAATCAAATTAAATCCTGACACAAATTTCGGCAAAAATAACGCCGTACTTGCGAGTGATGCTTGTTTTAAAAAATCTCTTCTTTTCATCCAAAAAATTTATTTTTTAGTTCCCACGAAAGTGGGAATCTATATCAACTACCTATTTTCATTCCCGTGCAAACAGGAATCCAATTCAACTACTCCAATCAACACAACTGATACTCCGGCAACGACATTAACTGTATGCACGTTTCTTTCAAATCTTGATCTGCTAGTTTGTCTAAATATTCCTGCGTTCCACGATTCAGCGGACTCACCAATAATACTTCTTGCAAAGCTGCCAAAGACGTATTTTTATAATGCAGATCAAACGTGTGCCAATCTGGCGTCACTTTTAATCTTCGCTGTCGATTTCGTTTGTTATTAAAACGTTGAAAATCATCTTCAAACTCGCCTTTTTCGTCCAAGGCAATTTCACCTTTTGCTAACAATACTGAAGGCAATCGCAAGCGCAACATCATCGTATTCGGATTGATCCAATTACGTCCACCTTTCCATCCAGCAACATTTGGTGGAAATAATAAATGCTGTCCGAGTAGTTTCTGTAAGTACACCAATTCGCGTTCTTTTTCAAACGTCATCGGCACAACTCTTTGCATGCCAATTAAAAATTCTACAGGCGATTTTATTTTCGTTCCGATGTTTTTTTGATCATAAAACCAATCGGACATCAACACAAAACGCATCAATTTTTCAATATCATAGTCTTTATATAATATATCGGTCATTTCGCTTACGCGAGAAGCATCTAACTGATCGTTCACAAAATACCGGTAGATTTTCTCGCAGATAAATTGTGCACATTGTTTTTGCTGTAGAATGATTTCAATAATAGCTGAACCATCAAAATTCCCTGTTTTCCCTAAAAACGTTTTTTCTCCGTAATCGTGTTGAAAACGTCGCAAGCGAAAATCTCCTTTCAAATCATGATTCCAACCTGTAAACGCACGTGCCGCTTCTTTGATATCTTTTTCCGCATAAACATTATCACGCCCAAGCGTAAACAATTCCAACAACTCACGCGCAAAATTCTCGTTCGGTTTTTGCTTTTTATTTTGTTTGTTGTTTAAATATTTAATCATGGAAGCTTCTTTCGAAATCGCAATGACGAAATCTTTAAAATTCCCCAATGCATGTGTGCGAAGTGTGTTGTTATACTGCTCAAAGTGCAGCACATTTTTATCATGACACACAAAATGATTTGCCCAAAAAAGTGTCATTTTTTCCCGTAAAACCTGTTCTGTCGTTCCCAAGCGTTCCAACCAAGCGATATTGAGTTCATGTATTTTCTTTACACTGTCTTTAATCAGCGAACGAATCTTCTTTCGATCTTTCAAGTTGAGATCTTTCACGCTAGTTCGCAATTCCGTAAGATTGATAGTCAACGGCGTCATTTCGTGCGAAGCGGCAAACAATTGCGAAACAAGTTGCGCCCGCGATTGCTCTTGTAACATACTGGCTTCTGCATGTGAAATTCCGAATCCGACTCTGTGGTACAAATGCACGATTTCAGGTAAAGTCATAACAAGTGGTTTGTGTAGTATGACTGTAAAACGTTGAAAAAGTTTAATTTGGTATGTTTTGAGATGTTAGTAGTGAGAATTTAGACGAGTTAGAACAAAAGTCTGTATTTCAAAAAGCAAAGCA
>CAZHSA010000114.1:0-10491 GCA_964535135.1 uncultured Kordia sp. | reverse complement strand
TTTCCTACGAATTTAGATAAAGGTTTAGAAATTCCTTGCGGCATTCTTACGCCACCTACAATGATGTGTGTACGACCAATTCCTGGATCTTCGCTATCAACCCATTCTGCCGTAGCACTTACGGTGTAATATCCTTCTGGGATTTCCAATTCTGTATGCTCACCAAAACGTTCGTTTGTATCTCCAATCACTTCTCCAGCTTTGTATGAAAACGCTTTTCCTGTGTGCATTTCAGCTACTGGTGGTTGATTGACTTCTGCATTGTATTTTGCAGCAAGTTTTTTATAATTTGTATCATTTATTGCAGATGCATCACTGATCAGTACATTGTTTATTTCCACTTTTCTAGGATCTACAGGTTCTGATAAAATCATGGTTTCGCCATCGGTTTCTTCCGCCATAGCGGTCATAGCAATGCGATGCAATTTAGAAGGTTGCGGAATGGCAAATTCGTACATCAATCTTCGTCCATAATTATAGATTTGATTTTTATACACTTTGTCAATCCAACGATATACTCCTACCACATGTTTATCACCTTTACGATTGTCAAATCCGTGAGAATTGTTTTCTTCAAATTCTTCAATAATTTTACTAATTCGTTCTTCCTTTACGCGTTGCACTACACGATCCATAGCTCTTTCTGTAATTTCCTGTGCTTCGGTCATTGCCTGATTGATGCTTTCTTCATTGGATGTATGTGAAGCAAAATTAGCTCCAGCACCTAAATTAAAACTGTACGTACCATTATTATATCCAAAATTTGAATTTACAAAAGATGTAGTGTCTTGCGATTCTGCCATGACTTGTGAAATCTCGTTCTGCATCTCAAAACGATCAGTCGTTGTTGTATCTGTCAAACGTTCTTTTTCCGTTTCTGAGCTTGTAGAAGTCGTATTTTCTGAAGAACGTAATCTACGGGTAGATTTTTCTTTGTATTCCCGTGCCATTACATTTTCTATATGAGAAACTTCGCCTTCCGTGTAGCAATGCACACTTTGTTCTACTTTTCGATAATCGGCAATTCCCAATTGACGCATTCCGTAGCCAGAAGGAATAAAGTTTTGATCCGTGTTCACAACAGGTTCAACGGCTGCCGAAATACTTCCTAAAGCACAGGTGTTTGGTCTTAACACTTGATCGTGCGCAAATACAGTTCCGTCCAATAAGGTAACGGAAGCTTTCAAACGTAAGTTCGCATGTTGCGCTGTTGGAATTGTATACACATCACTTAGTAAATTCACTTTTATAGTATTCATCGTACTATCTATAATTGTGTATGAAGTGCTACTATGTAGTAAATTATCAGAAATATCATATATTTCAGCACTTACAGACTGTATAGCAAACGAAGTGTTTAGCGAAGGGTTTGTAATGTCTGCAAAAAATCGCCAATACGCAATATTCGTTTTTGTGTCAATACGTCTTCTAGAGCAAAAAGATGCGGTCATCTGCGTAGGATCGTATTCTTTTTGCAGCGAAAGAATAGTTCCATTGACACTTACTGATTTTTCATGAAATTTTGTATTTTCAAATACAGTTGTGGTAACCGTTTCTGTTTCTTTTGCCAACAATTCTTTTGCTTTTGCAAATGTTTTTATTTTATCAATTGGCGACAATAATGTCAAAGTTTCATACGCATGTGTCGAAAATATATTTCGCGCTTCCGCTGGATCAATTTCATCTCTGAAAGAGAAAGAAAACACAGGTATATCAGGATATTTTACAGTTGCTGGCTGATCGCAAGGGTTTATGTTTGTTGCATCGTACACTTTTTCACCTCTAGCATCACACCACGTTTCTTTAGCTGTCTGCACTTCTGTTTCATACGTGTCTAAAAGTACTTTTACATCTTTTGCGTGATTTGCTTTTTCGACTTTGTAAGCAGCGTCATATTCTTCTTGGTATTGTACGTGTAATGCTGAAACCTCTTCCGTTACTTTTTGTAAGTTTTGTAGCTCTTGTGTAGCAATGCTCGCCATCAATTCTTGTGATAATGGAACTGTTTTGAAAGAAGTAGCACTTTTGCCTGCTTTGTCGTCAGCAACGGTATCATCAGATAAGTCGAACAATTCGCTTGGCAAGATGACTTTTGCATATACCAATTTCTGTACGAGCTCTTTTTTAGCATCTTTATCTAATGCTTCCCCAAAAGGAAAATTTGCCACTACGTGATTGGCTTTTATAAGGTGAATGATAGCTTCTTTTGTATAGAAATCTTCTTCGGTCACAAATTGATAAAATAAGTTGTCCCAAAGTGTCAAATCATTGGTTAATGCTTCAAGACCGATTGCTTTTGCTTCAATTTCTTCTGTGCTTGCGGTACTTCTATTTTTTGCCAACCATTCCGAAAATTCAAAGAGATTAATGTTTGATGCCTTGATTTCAGATTTTGTTTCGCTTCTATAATTGACAGCTGTATTTTGCAATACTTTCCATTTAGAAGTGGAAGGTTCTCTTCCCGTGACAGCGTCATAAAAAGTTCCTTCTTTTCCTGATTCAGATATAAAAATGAATCGTAATTGTTTGTTTGTTTCTTCGCTTAATACAGGACTTCTTAGACTTGTAAAGCGGAAGAGTGTTTGAGAAATTTGCTCTTTCATAAAGTAAAAAAATAATTAATTGTTACACTACAGTTTTTTGCATACAGGATGCATTTTCTAATATTTCGAACTATTAAAAGGGTGGGGTTTTGGTTGGGTAAGTGGTTAATGAATACTGAAAGTAGTAAATAATTCGACAGAACGTTCAAATGAGTTTGTAAGCGTTGTGTTTAGTTTGTAAGCGTACGATTTTAAGAAAATTTTAAGGATAAAAAACCAAAAGAAAAATTTTCGAAAGAGAAGATTCAAAAAAAACCATCACTTTTCAACTCGTGAAAAATGATGGTTCAACTATTATAATTACACGTTATAAAAACTATTTTTCTACTGCATCTTTGATAGAAACGCCATCTATAATAACATCCGTTAAGACATGATTTCCGTTTTTAATGTATACAAGTGCATACACATCTTGCGGATTGTTGGTGCTGTTATTTTCTCTGTACAACATTTCGGCATCATAGGCTTTGGTTTCTTTCATATAATAAGTGTCAAAAGGAAAGTTGAAACGAACAATTCCATTGTAATGACGAGAAACCTCTACAGCTACATAATCGGATTTATTATTCGGTAAAATTTCTTTGGATAAGGTTTCCAAAACGGCATATCCATGTTCATCTTTAGAAAGATACGCATAGGCTACTTGTTTGTAGTTCCAGTCAGTATCTTCAGTCTCAAAAGTACTAATATCAAAATCTAAGTCTACATATTTTCCCATAAATGGGTTGTTCGGATCTATTGGCGCCGTTTTAAATTTGTACACATTTTCAGGAGAAATGATACTTTCGTATTTATATACAATTTGAGCCGAAGCAGCAATTTGTGCAATGACCATCAAGCCAAAAAGAAGGTATATATATGATTTTTTCATGATGTTTATTTTTTAGTGTTTTGTTTGGTAAGCATGATGTAATTTGTAGCGAAGAATCCAGCGCCTAGCATTAGGAAAGCAACTCCACGCACGGCAAAACTGAGGTCTGTATCGTAAAAGCGACATGCAATTAATAATGCTACAATCAACATTCCATAATTTAAAAGGCCGTAGTGAACTTTGTCAGCACCAGCTTTTATCAGCAACAATCCTAACACAAAAATTAACGTGTTGATAAGAAAAGTTGCTACAACACCATGTGTATTTCCAATAAAGAATATGATTGCAAAAAGGAAGAAGGTATACTGAAACAAATCACCTTTTTGAAAAGCTTTGTATCTCGAATTCTTGTAAAGCACAAAACTAGCAATAGCGGCTAAAATTAAACAGATGATAATTTCAGATGTGCCAAACAAACCTAGCATTGGTAGGGCTTCCCATGCCAAGCGAAAACTTGTTGTAAATAATGTGAAAACAGTTCCGATAGCACCTAAGACCAAATATCCGTTTTGTGATAAAGACCTGTTTTTGAAATAAGGATGCTTTCCAATATTGTACAATAACCCAAACAGAATCATATAAACTAACAATGATATAAAATAGGATCTTCCCACAAAAAGTGGAATTGCGAGCATAAAACTTAACGGAAATAACCAATGAAAAGCAACAACACTAGGCGATTTTACTCCAGACTTCAATAGCTGAATGTAACGCGGAATAGGAACTGCTAATAAAGCCAAGTAAAATAATGGTGCTAAAGCATTTGTATAGAACCCAAAGTTTGCTTCAATACTATAATATGTGATAAAGATGAGATGCAACACAATAGCGGAAGTCGATTTTGTAAGATATATGAGCGGAACGCACAAAACGGTCCACGCTAATAAAAACGATGGCATATCACCAGAAACATTATAAATTTGACTTACAGAGGCAATACATACACCTACGGAGAGAAATAAAAATACGGTAGCTGCTTCTTTCCAGGTAACAGATTTGTTTTTTACAATACTATATGCCAAAGTTGCCTGACCTACTAACATTGGTAGAAAAGCGAGAATGACTTTCGTGAATCTTGAGAAATGATCCCAATTGTGCGCCGTGATTAAGATAATTCCCAATCCAACAAGTGTGGCGCCTAAAATTCCAAAAATGGTAAACAATCTGCCAGTGTCAGACGCCTGTGTTTTTGTGTAATGGATTTCTATATTTTGAGCAATTTCGTCCGTAATGAGGCCGTTTTCGACCAATTCAGGCAATGCTCGTGTGATTTTTGAATTCATGATTTTTTAAATTTTAAATGAGATTCTAATGTTGCTTCTTTTTTACTTGCTGTTGCAGTAAACGTAAATCAGGTCATTAATGACATTGTCTCCCAATTCTTTCGCTTTTTTCAAATCTTTACAAGCGCTTTTTGTTTCTTTTTTAGTAGGTTGAATATTTCCATTTGTAGTCAAAAGATTAATCTTTGCAGTTCCTCTATTAGCAAGTGCTTGCGCATGCTTTGGTTTTAGTTCAATTACATGATCATAATCCTTGATTGACTCTTTAAAGTCTCCTAACATATCGTTGGCAGTTCCACGGATGAAGTATAATTCCCAATCTTTGGAGTTTATCATAAAAAACTGATCACAGTTTTTTATGACTTCTTTAAATTTTCCTTGCGAATAGTGAATGCGAGCAAGCCAATATAATGCAGATTCCATCATTTTATGATTGTCGTTTTTATGAACAACATAGTTGTAGTCTGCTTTTGCCTTTTCCAAATATCCAGCATGCATTTTTGAAAGTCCTCTATCAATAAAGGAAGCCATATCAGTACTGTCTAACTTGATTGCTTCTGTAAAGTCTGCAATTGCTAACTCATATTTTTCAAGTCTGTCGTATGAAAGTCCGCGATTTATATAACAGGTCTTTTGAACTGTTTTTTCATCAACAATTTTCATTAATTCCGTGTAATTCACAATAGCTTTTTCAAAATTTCCAGATTTAAAATTAGAATTCCCTGTGCGATATAATTCCAATGGATCATTTTGTCCAATACTAGAAATTGTTAACAGAAGGCAAGTTATTGTTAGGTGTACTTTTAGTAGATTAATTTTTTTCATCGTGTTAAATATATTGATTAAATATTTTAAAAAATAAAACCTCGCAACAACTGAAACTTGTGTGTTACGAGGTTTTGGAAATCAACCCACATTTATTTTTGTTGGTTTTTCAATGATTGAAGGTCTCTTGTATTTTTTTGAACCGCTACAGAAGCGAATAAACTTAAGGCAAACGACATTCCGTAAAATCCTTTTTCGCTCAATGCTAATTCGGCATGCCATAAGCCAACGACTAACAATAAAATGGATGCTAAGGTGGTAAACCAACTAATTCCGTAATAAATATCCGTTACAGGAATGCCTTCCATTCGGTCTCTTACTGCTTTTTGAACGGAAACCACGGAGAATAATCCGAACAATAAAATGGTGAAGTAATAGCCTTTTTCGTTCAATTCCATCGTCGCATTCCACAATCCTACACAATAGGAAATCATTCCAACACCCAACGCTGCCCAAGATGCAGAAATAAAAGCAGGTGTCGGTTTAAAAGGATTTTTTTCTTCCTGTTCCGAATTGAGTATTGTTTTCTTTGTTTTTTCTTCTTTGTTTAAAAATGTTTGTTGTTCCATAATCATGTGATTTTAAATGTAAATTGATTAATTTTTTGTTTTGATTACAGGACAAATATGCGATTGGAATTTCGAGTATGAAATCTACTTTTTCAATAAAAAGGACTATATTTATAGAATTAAAAAATATTTAAAATATTGTCTTTAAGTATTTTAAATAAAATAAAAAGGCTGATATAATGATTGCAATTGATGGCGTTATTTCTCAATTTTCTACAGAAGAACAACAGGAATTTGTAAAATATCTGAAGTATAAAAACAAGCGACACGACACAAAGAATGTGCAGTTGTTTGAGCTGCTCCGCGTGAAACATCCCGCAAAGGAAATTCCTCAAAAATTATATGGAAAAGATAACAAAACGGCCTATCACGGATTGCGGAAGCGTTTGTGGAGTTCGCTTGTGGATTTTATGGCAACTCAAAGTTTGACGCATGAAGTTTCGGATGAATTGGAAATTACTAAACGGATTTTAGTCGCACGCAATTTATTAGTCCAAAAACATTACAATACTGCTTTCAAATTATTAAACAAAGCCGAAAAGAAAGCACGCGATATTTTACATTTTTCATTGTTGAATGAAATTTATCACACACAAATTCAATATGCGCACAAAACAACATATGCGCCGCCGTTAGACGTGTTGATTGAAAAATGTGCTGCCAATCAGCAAGATTTTTTACAGGAAGAAAAATTGAATATGGCATACGCGGTGATTCAAGAAAAGCTGCAAAAAGTGATGTATGAAGGTGAAGTGATCTCACTTCAAACACTCATTCAAGAAACCTACGAACGTTTTCAGATTTCGTATGAAATTGGGTTGTCGTATAAATCGTTGTATCAGTTGGCACAAATTGTCAATTCGGTGGCAGCGGTGACCAAAACTTATTTTGCTATTGAACCGTTTCTGATTGAAAATTACAAAAACATTTCGAACCGATTAAAGCAATCTGAAAAGCACGTATTCTATCACAGTAAAGTTTTATATCTCATTGCCAATATTTTCTTCCGAAAGAAAGAATTCGCGCAAAGCTTAGTGTATTTAGACACGATGCGACTGGAAATGGAACGCCAAAAACGCCGTTATTATAAAGATTCATTCCTAGCATATCAATGTTTGTTAGCGTTGAATTATAACTATTCTGGAAATTCTGAAAAAGCAATTGTTCTATTGGAAGAAGTTGTCAATTTGAAAAAGTACGATTTAGAAATAATGTTGGACGTGCATTTGAGCTTAATTGTGTTTTATTTTCAGCAAGGTGAATTTAAAAAAGCACAAAAAATATTCTCAAAATTTTATCATACGGATAAATGGTATGAAGAAAAAGCTGGGATTGATTGGGTAATGAAGAAAAACTTAATTGAATTGCTGTTGCATATTGAATTGGGCAATATTTCCTATGTTGATTCGCGTTTTGTGAGTTTTCAACGAAAGTATTATCCATTCTTAAAAAAATCGGGAGAAGCACGTGTGATTACCTTTTTAAAGTTTGTAAAACAGTATTATCATGCGCCTGAAATAGTGACTTCGGAAGCATTTCGGGAAGCTGTGATACACTCTTTTTCATGGAAAGCGCGTGTGGAAGAAGATATTTTTGTAATGAGTTTTTACGCTTGGCTCAAGGCCAAAATGAACAAAACAGATTTGTATCAAACCACGTTGGAGTTGGTAAAGATTGCCTAATTTTTTGATTTGAAAATTTAGGTGTTTATTTCTTGTTCTTTAGTGTCATTCCTGCGAAGGCAGAAATCTACAAGCTTTAAATTTTAGCGATTTCAAAGCACTTCTCGATACAAATTTGTTACACAAATTCACTTGAAGTGACGATTTGAAGTTTCAAAACGAAAAAATTCGTGAAAATATACATGCAGTTTAAGAAAAAAAGATAATTCGTGTATTCGTGAAAAAAAATAATAGTAAGCATTTTAAAAATCGCTTGCTTTTGTCATAGACATCGAAGTGACGTTAGGTGAAAAATGTATCAATAATTTCAAAAAATACAAAATTACTAAAAGGCGAAGCCGCGTCTAAGTGCAAAGCAAGTCTAAAAACAAAGTGCGTCTAAGCCAATCTATTTGATCTTTAAATAAAAATCTAAATACTTTTTTAAATAGCTTACATCAAAAGGATGCGTTTTCTTTTCTTTAGAAATAAAATGGAAAAAATAACGGATATCTTCAGCTTCTATCAACGTGGCAACACCTTGCAACTCAAGATCGGCTGCTGTAATTGTAAATTTCTTTTCTTCTATTTGTAAACCTTTATAGGTATAGTTTTTAATGTCTTCATACGAAAATTGGGCTTCCGTAATTTTAGAAGTTAGCTTGTCTCGTAGTTGTGTCCATTGATCGGTTGTAGATTGGCTGGCGTTTTTTTTGATACGATCGTAAAAGAAATAGTATTTCGAAAATTTGGCAAAAAGTTGTGCTGTAGGAAGCGATCTTGCGTCATACAAATGAAATCCTTTAAATAAATGAACGTTAATATTTGGGTGCACTGGAAAAAGCGAATCTTTTTTTAAATGTGCCACTTGTCGCATTGGAACAAATCTGCCCAGCATAAGAATTGCTGGATTTTTATTGATGAGGTTGCGAAAAGAATTTTTACTTTTTCTATCCACTTCAAGCATTATAGGATCGTCTTTCCAAGTTTTAGATGCGCGTGTGGTACTATCAATTCCCATGATGATCTTGAAAATAAATAGAATAAGAACGCCTGCAAGTGGCAATCGGAAATTGAAACAACCCGATTTTTTCTTGGGAATTACTTGGCGATGCGTGTATTTTTTCTCCTGATGCTCGTCAATTTCAAAACTTTTCAGTCGGTCAATAGTATTTGATTTTCTGCTTGCGTTTGTACTGGAAGAAGTCGAATTGGATTTTACAGTTGACTTTTCTTTTGGAGAATTGACTGTTGATTTGGAGGTAGCGTGAGACGCTCGTTGAGAATCTTTCTTAGAACGATTTCTTTTTCTATCATATTTCGAACTTCGAGAGCGTTTCACGTAGGGTTGTTTTATACAATACCCGAAGATATAAAAAAAGAAAATAACTGTAATTATAAAAAAAAGCTACCTTATGTAGTAAGATAGCTTTTCTTTAATTATAATTTATAATTAGTTTCAAAATTGAATTACAAAATCCGTATTTGTTTATCGCTGTGATTCCTTTTTTTTCTTCTTGCTCATGATAATAAGATAATCTACAAAATATGAAAAACAAATAATTATAATACTGTAAAATAGTATGCTCAGTTTACTCATGTTAAACTACATTTTTAATTCATTAGTATGAGAGATTGCGTATAAAATTACGCTAAGGTTCCTATACAATACTAATAATTTTAAATGTAACAGACTATAAAAATTAAGGCTTTTTTTTAGTAATAAATGACGGATTTTTACCATGCTTACAGTGCAATACCAAAGCAGCTTTTCATCAAACAATCGCTACAAAAAGTCCATCATCCGTTTTTTCAACGTTTGCCAAATTATTTTTGGTGAGTTCTTTTATAGATTTATCCCACTTTTTGTTAGACAATCCGGCTTGCGCTTTTAAATCTACTAATGGCAATTTTTCTGCTTTTTTCAAGATGTCTAAGACGGCTTTTGCTTCATCTGTTAGTGGAACTTGCTTTTTCTCTGGACGCATTTGCGGGAAAAACAATACTTCTTGAATGGACGGATTGTTTGTCAAATACATAATTAAACGATCCATTCCGATACCCAAACCAGAGGTTGGTGGCATTCCATATTCTAAGGCACGAATAAAGTCGTTGTCGATAAACATCGCTTCGTCATCACCTTTTTCAGAAAGTTTTAATTGAGCTTCAAAACGTTCGCGCTGATCAATTGGATCATTTAACTCCGAATAAGCATTGGCAATTTCTTTGCCACACACCATCAATTCAAATCGTTCTGTCAATTCTGGATTCTCTCGGTGTTCTTTACACAACGGACTCATTTCTTTTGGATAATCGGTAATGAATGTTGGTTCAATATAATTTCCTTCACATTTTTCACCGAAAATTTCATCAATCAATTTTCCTTTCCCCATCGTTTCATCCACGTCGATTCCCATGCCTTTGGCTGCTTCTCGCAATTCCTCTTCAGATTTTCCAGTAATGTCAAATCCTGTAAAGTCAATAATCGACTGTGTCATCGTCACACGTTTGTACGGCGCTTTAAAGTCAATTGTATGTTCTCCAAACGTTGCAGTTGTTTCTCCGTTAACGGCAATTGCACAATGTTCTAATAAACTTTCTGTGAATTCCATCATCCAATTGTAGTCTTTGTAGGCTACATAAATTTCCATTGCAGTAAATTCAGGATTGTGGGTACGA
>CAZHSA010000113.1:0-10496 GCA_964535135.1 uncultured Kordia sp. | reverse complement strand
CAGGTGAATTTCTTCTACCAAATCATCAATCTGATTCAAACTTGGACGCACTTCAATCACAGGATCTAACAATCCTGTTGGACGAATTACTTGCTCCACATACACACCATCCGTTTTGTGCAATTCATAATCTGCTGGCGTCGCACTTACATAAATCACTTGATTTTGAATGGCTTCAAATTCTTCAAACTTCAACGGTCGGTTGTCCATCGCTGCTGGCAAACGGAAACCATATTCTACCAAATTTTCTTTTCTGCTTCGGTCGCCACCATACATGGCATGTACTTGCGAAATGGTCACGTGACTTTCATCCACTACCATCAAATAATCGTCTGGAAAGTAATCTAACAAACAGAAAGGACGTGTTCCGGGCGCGCGGCCATCCAAATACCTGGAGTAGTTTTCAATTCCAGAACAATACCCCAATTCACGAATCATCTCTAAGTCAAAATTCGTGCGTTCTTCCAGTCTTTTTGCTTCTAGGTGTTTGCCAATTTCCTTAAAATAATCCACTTGTTTCACCATATCTTCTTGAATTTGATGAATGGCGTTTTGCAATACTTCTGGCGAAGTCACAAACATATTCGCAGGATAAATATTGAGTTGTGTATATTTTTCAAGTACGGTATTTGTGCCAGGATCAAATGATTCAATCTCTTCAATTTCATCTCCAAAAAAGTGAATTCTAAAAGCAAAATCGGCATATCCAGGAAACACATCTACTACGTCACCTTTTACCCGAAACGAACCACGCGTAAATTCTGCCGTAGTGCGCGAATACAAACTTTGCACCAAACGATGCAACAATTTTGTACGCGAAATTACTTGATCACGCTCTAATTTGATCACATTTTTCTGAAATTCGATCGGATTTCCAATACCATACAAACAGGAAACGGACGCAATCACAATCACATCGCGGCGTCCCGAAAGTAGGGAAGAAGTCGTACTCAAACGCAACTTCTCAATTTCTTCATTGATCGATAAATCCTTCTCTATATACGTTCCCGAGGTTGGAATGTAGGCTTCGGGTTGATAATAATCATAATACGACACAAAATATTCCACTGCATTTTCAGGAAAAAACTGCTTGAATTCCGAGTACAACTGTGCTGCCAACGTTTTATTGTGCGCCAACACCAGCGTAGGTCTATCTACTTTTTCAATCACATTGGCAACCGTAAACGTTTTCCCCGAACCAGTTACACCCAACAGCGTTTGGTATTGTTCGTTCATCTCAATGCTCGTGGTGAGTTGTTTTATCGCTTGTGGTTGATCGCCCGTAGGCTCAAAATCAGATACAATTTTAAACTTCATATTTTGTCTGTGCTTTATTTTTTGGGCGTTTCTCCCAATTAAGTTGGGAGTCAGGCTTTCGGCTGTATCTTTTTTAAATACGGTCATTGCGAGACACATTGTATTGTGTTGTGGCAATCTGCTCAAAAGAAACAGATTACTTCGTCGCTCACTCCTCGTAATGACGTTGCAAAGTAAAAAAGGATGTCGCCTCTATCCTTAACGCATCATCCTACAAAAATACGGAAAAGGAGTGAGGTTTGTCGTTTCTAAGGCTGTTTAAATAGTGTGATTAAAAAGAGTTGCTTTTACTGCTTTTTCTTTGAATTTCCGTGTAAGTATTTCTTCGGAATTTTCACTTCATCCGTTTCTAGTGTCCAGATCATATTGGCAATCCACCAGCGATCTTTTAAATAGACCAATTGATAACTATTTACACCTCTTTCGGAGTTTCCTTCAGAATCGAGTCCTATGAAACTTTGAAAAACATTCGCAATTCCGTTGAATTCGTTCACTACTTTGCTAATTTCTTTTTCTTCAAAACCCTGTTCGTAATAGTTATCGCTCAGCGATTCAAGGAAATCTTCCAAGTTTACCGTTTCAAAAGGATTTGGATAGCTTTCATCTGGCGAGCGCACACTGAATGTCGCGTGTACTAGGAATAACTTTTTTAGCGATTTTGTATCAATCGTGTTTCCTTTTTCCACAGAAAGTAATTGCAACATACGCGTAAGCGTTCCATCAATGGTTTTTATGGCTTCTTCGTGTGGTATTTTTTTAGTTTGCGCAGTTGTAGTAAACGAAAAACTCACAAAGAGAATTGCTAGAAAATACTTCATAGGTGTAATTTTAAAAATGATACAGCCTAAAATACTAAAAGTCAAGTATTCAATTTCAAGATTTTTATTTTTTGAGATAGATTTAACAGAAAAGTTTCATCACTACTTGATTCGTTTCAAACTGGTAATCACTTTGTCTTGTAAAATAGATTTCATCTTTTTCACCGCAACAATTTTTCCTTTTTCGCGTACAAATTGAAACCACATCGTACGATTGGTGGCAAAGAAGATATCTTTTTCTAGCGGATAGATTGGATATATGTCCCAACCCCAACTATTTTTCACTTTTAGAGTGTTGTTTTCTAGGAGAAATTCAATGCTAAAATCTTTGTCGGTGGCTTTAAAGTTTCCTGCATATTCTTGCAGTTCTTTGTTTGAAAGTTGAATAGGCGTCAATCGCGAATTGGTTTCAATGCTTCTTTTCTCTAGATTGTAGCGATCGCCATTTTTCAATAGATAAAAACGTTCAGAATTTGTTGGAAGCTTTGTGATCGTATCGTTCATTCTGTCGTAAGACGAACCATCATACATAGCGACATAACTGTTTCCAACAACTTCAAATGTATGTTTTTGCACCAAAATTCCTGCGCCATTGTCAATTCCGATGGCAATACGTGCTGCGTTTTCTTGAATTTCTCTGTTGTGATTGAATTGTTTGTTTCTGGCTAAAAAATGATTCATAATAATAACGCCTTCCAAAAATTCAAATCCAGTGTGTAAGTTGTGCTTTTTAAAGTAAGAAGCTTGTACACCTGAACCTGCCGAAACGCCCGCAATAATTCCATCACGGTTTAGTAATGCTTTGAGTTCTTCATGCACTTTGGTGTTGTAGTATGCTTCTGTGATTCTTTGTGTTTTCCCGCCTAGGATAAAAACACCTTTACAGTCTTTTATGGGCGCTACAAACGTATTACTGTTTGCTTCTTTTTTACTACGCGTGTGCAGAATTTTAATATTGGTAATGCCTAATTTTTGAAATCGTTTTTTGATACGACTAAAATCTGGATTTTTCGCAATTTCTGTATCTGACATCGCCGTTGGAATGATGACAATTGGCGCATCTTTTCCGCCAGCAAATTTTTCAAATAAATGAGCATGTGTTTCTGAGATTCCTCCACCGAGCAGCAACAATGTTCCTTTTTCGGGACCTTTGGCAGGAATGATTTTTGTTTTCTGTGCTTGTACACTACTGATAAAAAGCAATAGAAAGAAGAAAACAGTGTTTTTCATAGAGATGTTGCTAGCTAATTTATTATCGCTTGAGCGTAAAATGACCTTTTACATCAAATGCATTTACGCCATCTTTTATTTCCGCTAAGAACCAATAATCACTTGATGGCATGCGTCGTCCGCGATACGTTCCGTCCCAACCCAAATCATTGGCACGTAAAGTTTTGAGAAGCTTTCCATAACGGTCAAAAATATACACAACAGATTGTGGTAAAGTTTCTATTCCGATAATGTGCCAAGTATCATTGAAGCCATCGTTGTTTGGTGTTACAAATTTAATATAATCAACTACTACAACTTCTTGACTTACTTCGCCACAGCCGTTTCTATCAGAAACAGTAACTACATGAAGTCCAGGACCCACAAATTCGAATAGATTTGAGTTTTGTGGCGTTCCGCCGTCTAAGGAATATAGGTAATCTCCATTTCCACTTGCAGTGACTGTAATGGTATTGTTTTCTGAGAAGTTTACAACATCTACTTCCACAATGGTTGCCAATTCTGATTCGTTTACAGTAAAACTATCAGACGCCGAGCAACCAAACTGATTGGTTACTGTTACAGAATAATCGCCTATTGTCGTAATGTCAATAGACGCAGTCGTTTCTCCTGTTGACCAAACGTATGTGTTGCCAATGTCAGTGCCAGCTGTTACCGTCAACGGAAGATCATTTAAACACAACGTAATGTCTTCTGGCAATGCTACGACAGGAAGCGGATGCACAATAGTCATGAATGACGTTGTGGATGCACATCCAGTGAGATTGTTTTCTACACGCGCATAAATAATTTGTCCGTCAAAAGCATTGAATAAAGTCGTTAGCGGACTTACGCCGTTTTGCGCATCTTCAATACTTATATGATAACTTACCGTAAATGATGCAGGATTTTGTGTACCTAAAATCGTTGCCGTTTGTTCGGAAAAGTTAAAGGTTTGCGTGGTGTTGGCATTATCACTGATACATGCTTCCATGTCACTAACAGGATTAGCTATCGGATTTGGAATCATGGTGATTTCAATGCTTTGCACAAAATAACAACCTGTTGTGTCGTTTTCCGCTCTGATAAAAATTATTTCAGGATTAGACATGTACGAGTAAATTTCTGGAAGCGCATTGGTGCCACTATCAGCATCGGTTGCAGAATTGTAATATGTAATGGTAACTCCTGTTGAATCGTCGATGATGATTTCTTCTATTTGTTCTAAATCAACTGTGCCTGGCACTTCTGCATCACAAAAAGTAGCTTCTGGAATGTTGTTAAGTACTGGTGGTAAATTTACATTTAGCGTAAACGGAATCGTAACATAACAGCCAGAAATCGTATTGATCAATCTCACAAAAATAGGTTGCGGATTGTTACTGTTGGTATAATTTGTTGGATCAGGAATTGCATTGGCTCCTGTGTCAGCATCATCTTGAGTTTCATGATACGTAATGACAACATTGTCTTGACGAATGTTTAGAATAGAAAGTTCGGCTTCTGTCAAGTCAAAAACAACTTGTCCGTCATAATCTACATCACACACCGTAACATCTGGTGCAGGATTTGCTTCTGGAACTTGGATTACATTCAACGCAAAATCTGCTACTGTGTAACATTCAGAATCATTGCTGATTCTCACATAAATAGCTTGCGGATTTACTGTATTTGTAAATGAATCTGAAATTGTATTTATGCCTGTATCGGCATCTTCTGGCGTTAAGTGAAATGTGATAGTTAAGTTTTGTGAAATTCCCGCAGCGATTTCATCACGCGTTATTGTTAAGTCAAACGTATCTTCTCCATTATTTGTAATATCATCACAGACAAATAAATCCGTTGGATCATTGAAAACAGGCGCAGGGCTTACTTGAATGACAAAGTCAGAAACGGCAAAACAATCAGGATCCGTATCATTTTCTATACGAACGTGAATTGTTTGCGGATTGGTTTGATTGGCATACGGAATTGTTTTGTTGATCTCGTTGGTTTTATCTAAAGCATCTTGCGCAGTAGGATAGTAGAGAACCGTCATGTTAGTTTGACCATCTAAAATTTCATCATCTCTAGTTTCCATGATAAAGTTTTCCGTTTGATCAGTATCCGTTTCACACAGTTGATAAATGTCTGTGGCAACAACTTGAGGAATGGTATTGACAATAATTGGTATTTCTACGCGCGCAAAACAGCCAGTAAGGGCATTTTCTACACGCACAAAAGCACTACCAGTTGCCGTATTGTACGCAGTTGGATCAGTAATGATTTCGTCATTATTAATAACGCCAGCTAATGATTCATGATATGAAATATTGATGTCTGTTAAGTCCGTAATGATTTCTGGAAGACTTTGAGTTACATTAACATCGGCAATGCCGTCGGTATCATCATCACAAATTAAAATAGTATTCGGTACATTGACATCTGGCGCTGGCAAAACTTCCATCATGAAAGAACCGATATTAGAACACGACGTATTTATGTCTCGGTAACGGAAAAAGATTTCTTGCGGATTGGCTGAGTTTATAATTGGCTCCGTAATTTGATTTACGAACAATGTCGCTTCATTGAGTGATAAAAAGTAGATAACTTCAAAATCGGTATTAGTTCCTACAATATCTGGTGTAAACATTTCTAAGTCTACCACTGCAATGGCATTAGAGTTTGTGTCGCAAGCAGTAAGCGTTCCAATTGTCGGTGCTGTTACAAACGGATTTACGGTTAAATTGAAACTTGAAATATCTGTACAACCTGTATCTAAATCTGTAAGTAGTACAAATAGCTCTTGCGGATTCGTAGTGTTATTGAATGGTACTGTAGGATCAATTTCATTAATGTTGTTATCTCGATCGTTTTCTGTTAAGAAGTATGCGATGTCTACAAAAGTTAAGTTGTTTTGAATGGAATTCGTAATTTCTAGAAGGTTAAAATCGAACACACCATCATTGCTAGCATCATCACAGCGATTTCTATCGGCAAGATTCGTAGCTGATAAAAGTGCGTTGCTATGTACAACGAATTGCGATATTGAAAAACAACCCGAATTGTTGTCAACTACACGAATGTAGAGTGTTTGTTGCTCTTGCGTTTCATTATTGAAAGCCGTAACATCTGGAATTGGATTGGCTCCAGTATTGGCGTCATCGGCTGAGGTGTGTACCGTCACGGTAATCCCAGTCAATCCTGTAGTATATTCTGCGATGATTTGCGTTAAATCGAAGGTTGCAAAGCCATCATGTTCAGGATCGCAGGCATCTACTAAGTTTCTATCAGGAATGGTGATTGCCGGCGGAACGCTCACATTTATGTCTAAAGTAGTGCCATTAACACATCCTGTTTCCGTATTTATTACACGCACAAATACAGTTTCGGTAGGTGAAAGATTTGTGTATTCGCCTATAATTGGGTTTATATTGTTATCAGCATCACTTTGAGAAGTATGATAGGTAACTCCGTACAAAGGATTCATGCCTGTAATTTCATCATTGCTGGCAGTTAAGTCTATTTGTGCAAATCCATCAGAATCATTATCACAGATATCAATTGGCGCTGGATCGTTGATAATAGGTAATTCGTTGACAATTAAGTTAAAGCTAGTAAAAGCCAAACAGCCATTATCGGTATCTAATACACGCACAAATATTTCTTGTGGAGACGTAGTGTTTGTAATGGTTGTTGGAAATGCATTTGTTTCGTTATCGGCATCGTTTTGCGTAGGGTAGTAGGTTATCGAATAATTTGCAGGCGGAACCGTAGTTAATATTTCAGGTTCTTTGATGGTAAGATCAAAACTTTCCGTACCATCTTGTCCTGTATTATCACACAATTCATAATCTGAAATTGGGCCAACCGTTTGTGATGCATTTAGGGTAACTTCCGCGGTATCTTCAATCATACAGGTTTCAGTTCCTACAGGAATGGTAATTTGTACACGATAGGTTCCAGATACCATCGCATCAAATGTAGTATTGGTAGCTCCAGGAAGTGGAACGCCATTTCTAAACCATTGATAGGTTGCAAGCGAATTTCCAATATCTCCATTTAATACAAACGAATCTGCACAGGTAGTAATGTCTGGACCTAAATCTACCGTAGCATTAAAACTACTTCCTTGAATAAATATTGCGGAGTCTGCATTTTGGTCTGTTCCATCAGCCAATACTAATTTAATGTGGTATTGCTGATTCGGAATTAAATTTGCGGTTGCTGTTAATACTGTTGTTCTTCCGTTATAATTGGTGTCTCCTAAATTGTATCCTTCAAAGAATTGTTCATTTTCAGCGGGACAAAACCCAACGATTTCATCATGAATAACACTTGTGCTCACAGGAATGTTTGTGCCAGGCACTACCGCAATATTGGTATAAGGTGCAGCACTTCCGGTAGGTCTAATTAAAAAGGCAAAACTATCTGAAAATCGACAAGGAAAGTCTTCTGCATATTCTTCTGACGCTAATAAGTAGTTAAAACTAATCTGATTGGTCACTGCGATAAAATCAAACTCGATAGAAGTTGCATTTACCGTATTACTCACACCTAAAACAGATTCCAAATCGGCATCGGTTCCCCAATTGGTGGTTCCGCTATTTAAAGGAATCGGATTCAACGTATTTCCAGCATCTGACGCACGTCCTGAAGTCAATACCAAACCATTGGCAAAAGGAAAGTTGGATCCAGCTTGATTGAAAGCTGCGTAACTAGCAAAGCCGTCTACGTTTCCGTTGATGTTTGAACTTACATTGGAAATTTCAACACACCCTTGTACCAACTGTTCTACAAGTTGTTGAAGTGTAAATGATTCGTTCGTAGTTACTTGTTGTGCAGCAACTATTTGGTAGGCGCAAATAGTAAAAAGTGTTAGAAAAACTTTTTTCATAGGTATGGGGTTAAGTCGATTCAAGACTAAAAACGAAAAGAATGGGCAGTTCTATCGTTGTGGCTCTAGGTCATTGTAAATTATGGACAAATATATACATAATTTAATGCCTTTAAAATTATTTTTAGTTCTTGTGACTTATTTTAAAATTAGCAATTAATCGTTACTAAAATACAGAAAATCAGTGATATTAACGCAGATTAAGCTTAATTATTATGTAAATACACCCAACCTGTATACGTTTGTTCTAATAATAATGGACTGGCAAGTGTATTTTCGTCATTCAAATAGAGTACATAAAAGTAGGTTCCTGTAGGAAGTTTTTTATTTTTTGGAATTCCTCTGTTGGGAAATCCGTCCCAGCGAGCCGTGTTTCTGTTTCCTTCAAAAATCAACGTTCCGTAGCGATTGTAAATATGAAGTATATGATTTGGATGCGCTTCTAAGTTGAGAATATTAAAAACATCATTTTTGCCGTCATCATTTGGTGAAAATCCATTTGGAATATAAATTTCACAATCTTCTACCAGTACTTCAAAACGTGTTGCGGTCACGCAACCAAATTCATTTTCAACAGTTACATAAATGGTTTGTGGATTAAAAGTATTGTCAAAAGCAGTTGGAGTATTAATTTCATCTTGAAACGTTCCGTCTGCATTTTCCGTTTCGTAATAGGTAAATAGTACGTTTGAAGCAGGATTGATCGTGTTTTCATTTGTGGTCAGATCGAAAGTTACACTTCCAGTTTCATCTAACTTACACGCTATTAAATCGTCTGGTTGAGTTGCTTCTGGACTTTCTAAAAGAATCAATTCAAAATTTCCGATGGATTCGCATAGAGAATTGCTATTGGTGATTTTTATAAAAATTTCTGTGGGATAATTTCCAGTACTATATGAAGTTGGATTTTGAATGTTGTTGCTACTGTTTGAAGCATCTTGTAAGGTTTCATAGTATGTGAAATTTAGCGGAACTTCTGTGAAAAGGCTTTCTTGAACTGTCAAATCAAACATAATTATTTCTGCATTATCACAGAGTTCTAAAGCTGGTAACACAGGAATTACAGGTGAAGTAGGCAAGATAATGTTCTGTAAGCTATCATTATTATCTTCATTCGTTTCATCAACAGTTCCGATGCCAGTTCCGTCATCGTCTATCACAATCAACAAGTCAAACGTATTCGGAATAGAAACAGGAATACTCAACGTAATCGTTTGTTGCGTACTTGCGCCAATAGGAAGTACTATTTGTGTAGCATCTGTAGCAACTAAAGTTCCATCTGCATAAAAAGCGATGGGCGTATTTTGAGGTAATTGTGCTGTACTATTGGTGTTTGAAATGGTATAGGTTATGTCTATATCGCGAATGTCACATTCGTCATCTACTTGATCAATAACCACTGTAGCATCAGGCAGCTGACTATTTAACACGGTGATAATGTTGTTAATCATTACAAAATCCTGCCCAGATGTCAACGAAATAGTAGCTTCAGTGTCGCCAATATTAATATTATTTTGAATACCGTAAAAGTCAATATCCATGTTGTATAAATCGGTAGCGCCAGTAAAACTATTTGTGCCGTTAAAAGCATTATCGGGCGGATTCAAGGGGAAATTTGAAATAATCGTACCATTTACACGTAACGATTCATTGACGCTCAATGCTTGATCGCCTTCCCAAGCAATAAAACCTATTTTCGCACCCATATTATCAAAAACATTGAGGTTGTCTAAGGTGATTTCTAATGCTTCGGGAACACTTTCCAAACCATCATACACATTCAGTTGATTCAAAGGTAACGACGGATTTTCATAAATAACCGTAATTGCCCAGCCACCAAAATTTGTTCCTGACGGACAATATGGTGCAATAACGGAATTCAGATCAAATTCACTTACAGTATACAAACCATTTCCTTCTGTTTGTACAATCGTTGTCACATCTGCAAAAGCAGCAAAAAAAGTGCGATCTCCAGTCAATGCATCACTAAAAGTCCGTTCTGCTGTTACGGGAATTCCGTTCAATTCAATATCAAAATCACCATCATCAGAACCTGCCCAGTACAAGTATGCAGCAACCATTGTTTGATTCGAGTTGAGGGTAAGACTAGCGCTAGAACTCGTATTAATCAAGCAAGGACCAGTTGGACCGTTTTCAGCAACATTTAGTGTATTTCCGAGAGCCGTATAATCATAACGACCGTTAAATTGCTGAAACAATGAAATATCTTGAGCTGAGGTTGTATATGTGCCAAAAAAACAACTTAAAAACAGCAG
>CAZHSA010000112.1:0-10523 GCA_964535135.1 uncultured Kordia sp. | reverse complement strand
CTTACGAATATTCCTGCGGAATATTCTATTCGGTTTTTATTTGCTAAATTAGATGCTTAATCACGCAACAAACCATATACAGAACCGTTGTCCACAAGCTTAAAGAAATGAAAAAAACATCAAAATATCGAATAGGAGAATTACTTTTTCAGATTATTCCAGTAACAATTGGAGTTTTTCTCGGATTTCTACTATCAAACTTAGCAGAGAAATCAAAAATTGAAAACGATATATCTACATTTCAGCAAAGTTTGATTGAGGAAATAAAATCAAACAAACAAAAAATTGAAAAAAATATTGATTATCATATTATGCTACGTGACAGTGCGCGGTACTATTCAACTTTGGGAACATTAGAGAAAAGACCAGAATTTTTTCGCGGTTTGAGAACTTGGGCATTAACAAGCAGTGCGTTTGAAACTGGTTTACAAACTGGAATTGTCAATGAATTAGAATTTAATAATATACAATTGGTTAACAATTCTTATACTTTACAACATTCTTACAATGACTTTGCAAAAATGCTCTTATCGGGTTTTATGACAAAAGACTTTGATATTAACGAATGGCAAAAAGTATCTAGGTATCTAGCCGTGGGTATGACTGATGTTGTGATAAAAGAAACTGAACTGATTAATGAGTATAACATACTTTTAAAAGAATTAGAAACTGAATAAAGCCTGAGGGCAACAATGGCTACAAGTAACTACTTGTTCTCGCCTACTTCTGAAAATCCTCGTAGATTTTCAGCTTGTTGTGTTCCTGCAAAGTTAAGTACTAACTCACGAAGCTACTTTAGCCGAAACCATTAGGCACAATCTGAACGCAATATTATGAAACACACATTTTGTATATTATTTCTTGCCACTATATTTAGTTGCTCAAAAACCAAAGACTATAATTCACAAACATATTTTGAACATATCAATTATGCTGAACTAGCCATTTGTGATGAAAACTATGAAAAAGCCATAAGCGAATATGAAGTTGCCTTTGATAAAATAGAAAAACCTTTTGGGAAAGATGTTTTCAATTCTGCATTGTCAAGTCAATTAGTGAACGATTACGAGAAAAGAGACTATTTTCTACAACAAATAATTAACAATTCAGACGAATTAGACTTTGTGAAATCTATTTTCGTTAATAAATATATGACTGAACAAGAATGGAAGAAATTAATATCCAAAAAAGAATTGAAATATGATAAAGACTTACGAAGCGAATTTAACGAAATTAATACCAGAGACCAGTTATTCAGACCAATGTATGAAACGCACGATGACACAATAAATGCAAATAGAAAAATTAACTTAAAACGAATACTCGAACTAGCCGATTCAGATGGTTTTCCATCTCAAATAGAGTTAGGATATAGTAATTATTTAAGGAAACAACCGCACAATATTGTTTTACATCATACCACACAACGAAGAAGTTACGATAAAACTGTTACTGATTTGGAACCATACCTAAAATCTGCTGTAGAAAATGGCCGATTTGACCCAGAATATGCAATATTCTATTTGAATTTTCAGAACGATCAAGAAAAAGGAAAATTTGAAGTTTATTCATCTTGGCAATACAAACATCCTCTTTTACCTGACAGTCTAAACAACAAAGTTTGGTTTTCTAAATTAAATGAAGAGCAAATATCTAAAGTGAACGAAAAACGAAAAGAATGGTTCGCTAATACACTAGATGATATTACTACTAAAGCAAACTTCCTTAACAAAAGCCAATTCCCTTTTATTTTTAGTTCAGTAAAACGATCAACTTACAACCTATCTAGTAATTTTGATAAAGGAGCAGCATTAGAAATATATACCAAAATAACAAGTTCGATGATTGAAAAGTGATAAAGACTATGCCTAACAATCTGTATTGCTCATTACGACAGAATTCCTAATCGGAATTCATTGCAATTTACTATCTTTCGGTTACAGCAGAATATCATAGCTGATTTTCCGCAACGAGCCATACACTAAACGGAATCTAAATAAATTATGAATACCCTCTACAACCAGTCAGATGTAAAAGGAATTTTGGAAAGGATAGAAAAGCTTACTTCAAATACCGAGAAAAAATGGGGAAAAATGGATGTCGCTCAAATGTTAGCTCATTTGAATGCTTTTCTTGAAACTGGATTGAATCTGAATATTGAAAAAAGAATGTTCATTGGAAGAGTTTTAGGTAGATTTTTTAAATCACGCTATGTAAGTAAAAAGCAATTTTCTAAAAATTCACCAACAGGTAAAAATTATATCATTAACGATCCTAAAGATTTTGAAAGGGAAAAGAGTAAAGCTATAGCGCTTGTGAAACAGTTTTATGAAAACGGTCCAGAAAAATGTACCAAACAACCACACCAATTCTTTGGAAAATTAACGCCAAACGAATGGGCTATTGTGCAATGGAAACATTTTGACCATCATTTGAGACAATTTAATTCTTAGAGAAGAAAAAAATGAAGGATAAAATAAATTTAGTTTTAAAGAACTTACATCTTTTAATATCCATTGCTATTGTACTACCAACAGGAATAATTTATGGTTCCCCATCAATTCTTACTCAGCAACTAGACATTCAAGTCAACACAATTGACCTTTCAAATATGCTTAAAGCAATAATGTGTTTGTATATTGGAATCTCAATCGTTTGGTTTTTAGGTATTTGTAAAAAAGAATACTGGAAACCTGCAACAAAACTCAATATCCTATTTATGTTAACGCTTGCAATTGGACGTGCATTGAGTATAGTAGTAGATGGACTTCCAACAGGAGGTTATATTTTTGGAATAATAGCTGAATTTGTTCTTGGAATTTATTCGATTTACCAACTAAAAAAATATAGTATACAATAAATAGAATCGTAAAAAATGCCAGCAGATACCATCGTGTAAACTTAATGGCTAGTACTCGCCTACTTACAAAAATTCTCGCGGATCCTCTATTCGGTTTGTATTTGCCAAATTAATTGCTGAAGCACGAGACGAAATCATACAAAACAACGTTATAGGTAATACAAAAAAAATAGTATGAAGACAATTTTAACAATTTTGAGTGTAACGATTTTCTTAACAAGTTGTAAAAATAATGCACAAAATAATAAGTCTCTCAATGCAGAAAAAGCAACACAAAAAGATGTGCTATTGGATACGCTGATTTCTCTAGCAAAAAACAATTCTTATTATTCATCAAAAGTCGATTGGACAGAATTAGAAAAAGAAATGATTGTCATTTCAAAAAAACAAGATACAATTGACAAACTTGGAAAACCAGCAGAATTGATGTTCAAAAGGCTTGGAGATTTTCACGGAATGTTAATGTATGATTACAAAGTCGCTTTTAATAATAGGTCCGAAAATAGTGGTCCACCAAATGATAGCATTTATAGAACAATTGGTGCAACTAAAATCAATTCGCCTTATTCCATCAATTCCAAAATAATCGTTAATAGCGACATAGCTTACATTGAAATTCTGGGAACAGGCGTGATGCAAGGCGAACAAATTAATTATGCCATTGCCGAAATAAGAGAGGCAATTTGCGATTTAAAGAAGAAAAAACCGAAAGGTTGGATTATAGATTTGCGATGTAATATTGGCGGAAATATGAATCCTATGATGGAAGGACTTGCCGAATTAATACCAAATGCAGATTTAGGTGGTGACACGAAAGACGGAATCAACTTTAATTCAAAGTGGTCATTTGAAGAAGGTAATTTCTACCAAAACAGAAACTCGTTTTATAAGACGGACTTAAAATGTAGAAATTTAATAGATGATAGTAGAATTGCGGTACTAATAAGTAAATACACAGCGAGTGCTGGCGAAGTAGTTGCTTCAAGTCTAAAAGGACAAAAAAATGTTAGGGTTATTGGACAAAAAACAAGTGGATTATCCAGTACAAACGGTTGGTTTGTATTATCTGACAAATGGGTTTTCGCACCAATGACAGCTTACTATATGAGTAAAGACAAATCGGTTCATTATGACGGAATTATTCCAGATATAGAAATTCAGGAAGATTTAGACGTAAATAATCTTCTGACTGGAAAAATAGTAGATAGAGCTGTAAAATGGATTGAAATGGGCGAATAAGTTCTGCCTACAACAACGCATACAAAATAGTGGTTTAATCGTCTAATCAATAATCATTTTAGTTTTTTAATCCACGCAACTAATCATAGACATACACAGTAAACAAAACCTATGTAAAGTTGAAAAAGGAATTACAAAATGTAAACGAAATTGTCAGAGAAACGCAAAAAAATATTCCGAAATTGACCTATGAACTATTAGATTTTTATTGTGATGAAGAATAAAGCGAGTGTATAGCATGACGAAAACCTCTCAATACTAAATACTAACATCTTAATACTTAAAAAAACACAACAAAAAAACATTCGTGAATTCGTGACAAAAAGCCGTTCTCAGTAGCTAGTGAATCAAATCTAGTAAAACAAAAAAATCTCAATACGCACTACTAACCTCTCAATACTAAATCAAAAACTGTACTTTTGCTAAAATTCATCGCAAAGCCTAAAATTTGATCGATTTACCACATATTCCAACAAACAAAATTGCCTTCAAACTGAAACCTGCTGCGGAAACGTTGGTAAAGAAAGGACATCCGTGGGTTTTTGAAAATAGTATTGTTAAACAGAATAAAGAAGGGAAATCGGGCGACTTGGCCATTATTTTTGACAACCGAAAGAACAAATTTCTAGCCTGCGGATTCTACGATCCAACGTCTCCCATTCGTATCAAAATCTTGCAAGCCAACAAACCTACAACAATCAATGCGGAATGGTTTGCCCACAAAGTGCAAGAAGCCTATAACAAACGAATGCCGCTTTTAGAGACAAATACCAATAGTTACCGGCTTATTTACGGTGAAAATGATAACTTGCCTTCGTTGGTAGCGGATGTGTATGATAACGTGCTTGTGGTAAAGCTGTACGCGTCGTTTTGGTTTTACCATTTGGCAGCTATCTTGCCTGAACTGATCAAAGTGAGCAAAGCGGAAACAACTGTACTTCGTTTGAGCAGAAATGTACTCAAAGAAAAAAATGAATTCGGTTTTACAGACGGACAAATCTTAGACGGCGAACTCAACAATGAAGTAATTGTCTTCAAAGAACATAGTGTCAACTTCTCTGCAAATGTGATTCACGGACACAAAACAGGGTATTTTTTAGATCATAGAAACAACCGAAAAAAAGTAGGTGAACTTTCCAAAGGAAAAACAGTATTGGATGTGTTTTCGTATGCGGGCGGATTCTCAGTGCACGCCTTAGTTGGTGGCGCAAAAGAAGTCACAAGTTTAGACATCAGCGCGCCTGCGTTGGAAATTGCCAAAAGCAACGCCAAGCTGAATGAGTTTTCAGGAACGCACAACATCATTGTCGGTGATGCGTTTGACGAATTAAATAATCTGGCGAAAGCCAACCGAAAATTTGACATCGTAGTGATTGATCCACCATCATTTGCCAAAAGTGCTGCTGAAGTGGACAAAGCTATGGCGAGTTACAAAAAACTTGCGCAATTGGGCTTAAAACTAGTCCAAAAGAAAGGAATTCTAGTCTTGGCTTCCTGTAGTTCCAGAATTACGTCGGAAGTATTTTTTGACTTGATCGAAGAGACACTACTCAGAAACAACGCAAACTACACGATTCTCGAAAAAACCTTGCACGACATTGATCATCCTATAGGTTTTAAAGAAGGTGCATATTTGAAGTGTGTGTATGTCAAACTAAACTAACCTTTTCATTCCTGCGCAGGCAGGAATCCATTTGTAAGATTGAAGAATTGAAAATTCTTTTCTCTATTTTCAAAAGTTCCAAACGTCATATCGTGGTTTTTCGTAATGAAATAAAGAAAACTTGTATCGAGATGCTGTTGAAAATGAAACAATAAATTAAAAATCTTCTTCACCAAACTAATCATTTCCTTTTTCATGTCTAATAGATTGTGGAGTTATATAATGTTGGTGGCAGGAATTTTGACGATCATCAGTAGAATATTAGCATATTTCGTGAATACAAAATAAGTGACAACTATTGTTTCAAATACGAGTCAAATTAAAATACTACATTTAGATAAAATTTGAAGTAATCATGAACATCGAAATCACCACAAATCCTAACGAAATTGATGCAAAAACGATTAGCAACGGAATCGTCAACTTCAACAAGAAAAAAGTTCCTGATCTTGAACCCAATGAAGCAGAAGTAAAATTCTTTGTCTTTGCCAAAAATGAAGATGCAGAAGTAATTGGTGGTATTCGTGCAACTTGTTTTTGGAATACCTTACATATTGAATTGTTATGGCTTTCCGAAACATGTCGCGGAAAAGGAATTGGAAAACAACTGGTAGAACGTACTGAAAACTTTGCCCGAAAACAAAACTGCGAAAAAGTATTTGTAGAAACGACAAGTTGGCAAGCAAAACCTTTTTATGAAAAAGTGGGCTACCAGCATATCGCTACGATAAACGATCGCCCAAAAGGACATGCTTCTCATTATCTGACGAAAGATTTGTAACATAGATTAATAGGTATTTAGATGCGTTGCTCGTAGACTTGTTCCCACGCAAGTGTGAATCTTTCAATCTTTCAATTTCAAATATTTCAATTACTAAAAACAAATTCCTATCTTCATTCCATGAAAAAAAGCATCTTCACTTCACTCCTATTTTTTGCTTGTTTTACAATGCTCTCACAAACCTATGTGTACAGAGGAAATTCAAATTTCTCAAATGATTTAATCTGTACAGTGAAAGACGGTAAAATATATAACGGCAATTCAACCTTTAGTATACATGTGATTGCTAATATCAAAGATGCTAAAATCTACAAAGGGAATTTCACCTTTATGAAAGACATTATTGCCACCGTAAAAGATGGAAAAGTATACAAAGGGAATTCATTTTTTCAAGGCGACATTCTATTCAATATTGAAGATGACATAATTTATAGAGGCAACTCTACTTCTTCATTTGATATTATGGCGCGCATTGAAGATGGAAAAGTATACAACGAACGAGCACGCTCTCAAAATGCAATCTTATTTAACTTTGAAGGCGAACTCACAGTGGAAGAATTTGTAGCAGTTTGGTTTGTAATTCAACAATAAGCCGTAATTTTATAGCACACAACGTTTTAATATTGCATGAGACTTCTTTTAATTCCTGGATTGGGCTACGATGATCGTATTTTTCACAATTTAGACTTGTCGGATTATGAAATTGAATACCTAAATTGGATTGAACCCTTCAAAAACGAGCGCATTCACGATTATGCACAACGCTTATTCGCTACAGCGAAATCAACTTCCCAAAAAACAATCTTAATTGGTCATTCGCTCGGCGGAATTATTTCGCAAGAAATTGCAAGTGTTCATCAAATTGAAAAGATTATTTTGGTTTCGAGTATTAGCGCGCGAAAAGAACTGCCATTTACATTTAAAATTGTAAAACCATTACGATTAGACCGTTTTTTCACGAAAGGATTCTGCACAAAATCTATTTGGTTTTGGGGAAAACGTCACGGATTTACTGCAGAAACTACAGCCTTATTTAAAAGTATGATTGGCAAACAAACCAATTCCTATTTGCAATGGGCTTTTAGAGCGTTATCTACTTGGAAAGCGCCAATAGTTCCTAAAACGACTAAAATCCTTCGCATTCATGGAACCAACGACAAAACTTTACCATACAAACTCGTCCAAAAACCTGATTTGATTATTAAAAACGGAAGCCATATTTGTGTGATTGATGAAGCTTTCACTATCTCTGAATTCATTAAAAAAGCAATACACGACTAAAACATTTTCTATTTTTAGTATTTTAGTACTAAAGTTTTCCCTGTGAAATACATTTCTATCAATCTCTACAAAAAAATGATCCATCATGCACTTGCTGAAGGTTTGCATGTAGACGAACTCAAAGATTTACAAACACCTGTGGAGGCTATTCCAAACCTCAACGCCGTTCCTGCCGATCATTTTTTTGAACTGCATGAAGTGTTAGATGAAAAGTTGGGCGCTGGCTTCTCTATTCGTGTCGGACAGGAAATGAAAATTGAAGATTATGGTGTCTTAGGCTTAGCATGGCGAACGTGTTCGTGGATTGGCGAAATATTTGATAGAAGCGAACGCTACTTCAAATTGCTTTCAGATACATATGTTTTCAAAGTAGAAAAAGGTCCAGAAATTTCGAAAGTCTATCTGTACAGAGATGCGCATCGCCGCGGATTGGAATTATCGAACGAAGCTACTTTTTCGGCAACTGTAGTGGTATTACAAGCCATGAGTGAAAAAGCTATCTTTCCTGTTTCTGTGTCATTTAAGCACAATCCGCCAAGAAAATTAGACGATTACCACAAAGCGTTTCAATGTCCAATTCTGTTCAATCAGTCGCGCAACGTGATTTCATATACCACAAAAGACTTAAACCTTCGTACTGCCAAAGCCGATATCAGCATCAACAAATTTCTGGTAGAACGCGTAGAAGAAGAAACCAACGGAATTAAAATCAACTCTAACAAACTCATCACTGACATTCAACAACTCATTGAAGATGCGCTGCCAAGTGGAATTCCGAGTGTAGCTTCTTTGGCGGAAATTTTGGGTATGAGCGCACGTACGTTGACACGAAGACTTTCTGAACACGGTGTTACCTTTCGCGATTTAATTCAACAAAAACAAGAAGAACGCTCCAAGTTCCTGTTGACCCAATCGGATGCAAGTATTGCACAAATTGCCTTTGAAACAGGTTTCTCGGAACAAAGTGCCTTCAACCGTGCCTTTAAACGTTGGACCCAAAAAACGCCTATTGAATATCGTAAATCATAATTCGTAAATCGTAAATTTTCATACCTTGGCGCAAACTGTCAAAACATTGGCGTAAACGGTCAATCTTCCCTTCACTCCTTTTCTGAAATTTGTCTCATCAAACTAAAACAATCAGTTATGGGACTTTTAAACATATTAGTATATATCATTCTTCTCAAGACGTTTGCGCTTTTCACTGCTGTAGATAAGAACATAAATACCGTAGAAGATCACTCAAAAACCAACTCGGTAACGATCGTTTCTATGCACGAAGCAACTTCACAAGAAATTATTCACAACACAAAAAAAGAAGACGATCATGGATATTTCATTTAAACTCGCAACTCTGTTGATGGCAACATTGCTCACAGGACTTGCCGCAGGCGTATGTTTTACGTGGACAAACGCAGTAACTACAGGAATTGGCAGATTGGATAACTTAGGCTATTTACAGGCTTTTCAGCAGATGAATCGCACGATCATAAATCCGACATTCATTTGTGTGTTTTTTGGACCGTTTGTAGCGCAGATGCTCAGTGTATTTCTAGTAAAAAACACAACAAGCACCATCATTATAGGACTCGTAGTAGCAACACTATGCTACTTTTTCGGATTGGTTATTGTCACCATTTTCGGGAATATTCCTTTGAATGAAATGTTAGACAAAACCGATCTCGCATCAGCTTCTGCAAATGAGCTACAACATGTACGCAATCAGTTTGAAGTCAAATGGAATCGCTTGCACCTTATTAGAACCATTACAAGCATTAGTTCGTTTGCGCTTTTACTCATCACACTTATCAACGTATCAAATTATAAATCTTAAACATCAATCAGTATGAAATCAAACATCTTAGTACTTGGCGGCACAGGAAAAACAGGTCGTCGTATTGTACACATTTTACAAAACGAACAGCAAAACGTATTTGTGGGTTCACGAAATAACAATCCTGCATTCCATTGGGACGATGCCACAAGCTATGCAAAAGTTTTAAAAGGCATGGACAGAGCATACATCGTATACACGCCGGATTTGGCGGTACCTGGCGCAAAAGAAGCCATTCAAACCTTTACCGAAACTGCTTTAAAAGAAGGCTTAGAAAAAGTAGTATTACTTTCTGGAAAAGGAGAAAAAGAAGCAGAAGCATGCGAAGAAATTGTAGCCAACTCCGGATTAAACTATACTATTGTTCGTGCGTCTTGGTTCAATCAGAACTTTAGTGAAAGTGTCTTTTTAGATCCAATTTTGGCAGGTCATGTTGCATTGCCGATGGCAGAAGCGGAAATTCCGTTTGTAGATGCAGATGATATTGCACAGGTGGCTGCAAAAGTCTTAGTAGACGATTCGTTAAATGGACAAATTATTACTGTTACAGGTCCAAGAAAGCTCACTTTTAAAGAAGCAATACAAACCATTTCGGAAGCCACCAATAGAACCATCAACTTCCAAGCAATTACCTTAGAACAGTATTTGGAAAGCATGGAAAATGCAGGAGTTCCTGCTGATTTTATTTGGTTGTTTGGCTATCTCTTTAAAGAAGTATTAGGTAATGCAGACAATCAAACCATTTCGGATGATATTGAAAAGGTTTTAGGAAGAAAAGCCACTGATTTTAAAGAATTTGCTCAAAAAACGGCTGCCACAGGCATTTGGCATCAATCGCTGGCGCAAACACTGTAAATACAGCATC
>CAZHSA010000111.1:5693-10571 GCA_964535135.1 uncultured Kordia sp. | reverse complement strand
TTCGCGGATCTACGCCAGGCTTTTCCAATTCTTTTACAATATCGTTCAACGTTGGCAATCCGATGGTTTCTGTGCAATAAGTTGAAAGATTAATGTTGTTTAAAACAGCTTTATTTCCAATCAATTCATCCACGGAAAGTTTGGCGTCTTTCGCCATTTTTTCTACAATATGATAACTTTCAGGATGCACAGTCGAATTGTCCAACGGATGTTTGGCGTCCGTAATTCGCAAGAACGCAGCAGCTTGCTGAAACGCCTTTGGTCCCAATCGCGGGACTTTTTTCAAGTTACTTCGGGAATCAATTTTTCCGTTTTCCGAACGATAGTTGACAATGTTTTCTGCCAAATTCACACCAATTCCAGATACATAACTCAACAATGCGCTACTTGCCGTATTCACATTTACGCCAACGGCATTTACACAACTCATCACCACAGTATCAAGTTCTTCTTTTAATTTGGTTTGATCAACATCGTGCTGATATTGTCCCACGCCAATCGCTTTCGGATCAATTTTTACCAATTCAGCCAACGGATCTTTTAAGCGTCTTCCAATAGAAACTGCGCCACGTACCGTAACATCATAATTCGGGAATTCGGCACGTGCAATTTTTGATGCAGAATACACAGATGCGCCTGCTTCGTTCACAATAAATACTTGCAAATCGCGATCAAATTGTATCTTTTTGATAAAGAATTCGGTTTCGCGTGAAGCCGTTCCGTTTCCTATGGCAATGGCTTGAATTTTATAGGCATTCACCAACGAGCGAATTTTTTTTCCTGCTTCCGTAATTTTTCGCTGCGGCGGATGCGGATATATGTTTTCGTTATGCAATAAATCGCCTTTTTCGTCCAAACACACTACTTTACAACCCGATTTAAACCCAGGATCAAGTGCCAACACTCGTTTTTGTCCCAAAGGCGCGCCGAGTAATAATTGTTTTAAGTTATCTGCAAATACCGAAATTGCTGTTGTATCTGCTTTCGCTTTAACATTGTTCATCTCTTCGTTGACGATTGCTGGCGCCAATAAGCGTTTGTAAGCATCTTCAATGGCAAGAAACACTTGATCGGTACAGGAAGCTACATCTGTTTTAATAATGATTCTGTCCATCAAATCAATCGCTTCTTCTTTGTCAACTGCCACTTTTAGTTTGATAAAACCTTCTTTTTCGGCACGCAACATGGCTAACAATCTGTGTGAAGGTGTTCGGTGCAACGATTCGCTCCAATCAAAGTATTGTTTGTATTTCTGAGCCGTTTCGTCAGTTATTTTTGTTTTGACTACTTTGGTTGTAATGGTAGCTTTTCGTTGGTACAGCCGTCTTATTTTGTTTCGAACGTATTCGTTTTCGTTCATCCATTCGGCCATAATATGGCGCGCACCTTCAATGGCTTTTTCTACCGAAGTCACCTCACCTTTTACAAAACGTTGCGCAGCATAATTCACGTCTTCATGTTGTTGTTTCATGATGATTTTTGCCAACGGTTCCAGTCCGTTTTCTTTGGCAATCGACGCTTTGGTTTTGCGTTTTTTCTTAAAGGGTAAGTAGATATCTTCTAGTGCTGTGAGCGTTTTAGCTTGCGCGATTTTTTCCTGTAATTGTGGTGTAAGCGCATCTTGCTCCGTAATCGCTTTTAAGATGGTTTCTCGGCGTTTTTCTAGTTCTTCAAAGGCTGTTTTCAGTTTTACTATTTGACCGATTTGCACTTCATCCAAATTTCCTGTCATTTCTTTTCGATAGCGAGCAATAAAAGGAATTGTACAATCTTCATTGAGTAATTCAATTGTTTTTAGAATACTTTTTTCTGGTAATTGAAGTTGTGATTGTATGTATTGGAGTGGCGTCATGGAAGCTTGTTTTTTTACATCATGAATTAGAAACTCACGATAGCATTAAATTATACTTTAAGTTCTGTTAGTGCAAGTTTCAAACTCGCATTAGCTTCGAACTAAAAAAGCACGTAAATATAAAACTTACGTGCTTTTTGATATGTATTCAATGCTGTTTTTTTACTTCTGAATCTTCAACGACTTCAAGATCGCTTCAATTTCAAACATAAAATCGCGTTTGTCTTCGGACGGCGCAAAGGTAAATCCTTCAATGACCATTAAACGATTGTGTTCTTTGTCTTCAACTACATAGTTGATAAACGGTCCTGCCATTTGAAAACCGTACACTTCCCACATTCCTTTAGTTTCAAAGGCAAATTTGTTGTCAATTTTAGCTTCATATAAATACGGTGCATAGGCTTTTTCGGTAATCATATACATCGTTTCCGGATCTCTTCCTGGCACATACGCTTCTCCGATAGAATCGCGCATTTTGATAATGGCATCAATGGTAGTGTCATTTTTTGGAATACTTCCAAGCGGCAATGCATATGCGATAATATTCATAGTTCCATTTTTTACTTTTCGCTCATACCACACAAAGTTGTCTTCCTTTTTCACCATGTTGTATACGGATGGAATGTTGATTGAAATTCCGAAGGTTTCTTCCAGCGTTTTGTCGTTACTTAGTGAATTACTGATAAAGCGTTGTTTGGAAAACAATTCATTGTCTTTAAATGTTTTGACACTATTTGCTGCATTTTCATTGAGTTGTGCAATAATTTCATCGTCTGTTCCTGATACGAAAATAATTTTTTGCGGTTTTGCAAATGCGTTCGTTTGAACTTTGTATTGTTTTCTATCGGATGTTTTTACGATCAACACACTTCGATAATGTGTGATAGGACTTTGAAAGAGTTCAGGATTGATTTGTTTTAATGAAAAAAGTGGTTCTTCCATTGGCAAACCATCTGTAGGAGCTCCGTAAATACTTCGAATACTATCGCCTACTTTTCCTTGCCATTGATCGCTATCCATGATCACCGCGATCATGTTTACTTTTCCTGCTGATAGTGGCAAATATTGTTCTGCAACAGCTTTATCATTTGGATCTTCGCATGCAGAAAATAGTGCCAGCACGAATAGAAATACGTATAGTTTTTTCACGAGAAATCAGTTTTATGATTGTTATTTATTTAGTTGAAACCTTAAGCTTCATGCCTGGTTTTAGTTTATTGCCACTAATATCGTTCCAATTTTGAATATTTTTCACAGAAACTCCAGGAAATTTTTGCGCAATGCTCCATAAAGAGTCGCCAGCCTTGACTGTATAGGTTTTTGCATTTCCTGTATTTTTTTTGTTTTTGGTAGATTTCTTGGCGGCAAAACCTGGTTTTTTAGGATATATGGTTAAGCGTTGTCCTATACGCAGTCGATTGGATCGGAGTCCATTCCATCGTTTGATATCGCTGACACGAACACCAAATCGTCTGGCAATTTTACCTAAGTAATCACCTTGTCGCACCCGATAGCGCGTACGTTTGTCCATTTCAAACAGTTGCGGCAATGGTTTTTCGCGTTTTGCGAGTTCTTCTTTTGCCAGATTGTAAATGGCAGCTTCGTTATTGACAAATTTCCCTACTTCTTGTACTGGCAATCGCAAGGTGTAGTTTCTGCCTTTTATGTGTGGAATGATGTCTAGTTTGTACGCTGGATTGAAAAATTGGATGTCTTCTACTTTTACGTTTAATACTTCTGAAATTTGATCAAACGTCAATAATTGCTTTACGCGAATGGTATCGGTTGCAAATTGTGGTACTTCTATGTTTTCAACCTGAAAACCGTGTTCATCTGCATATTCAAAGATGTACATGGTTGCCAAAAACGCTGGTAAATATCCTGCGGTTTCGCGTGGTAAATTGGGACGAATATTCCAGTAGTTTACATATCCGCCAGAGCGTCTGATAGCTTTGGAAACATTTCCTGGTCCAGAATTGTAAGCGGCTAATGCTAAATCCCAATCGCCAAATATTTTGTATAAACTCGCCAAGTATTTACAGGCTGCTGTGGTCGATTTTTCAGGATCGCTGCGTTCGTCTACATACGAACTTACATTCAAATCGTATTGTTTTCCTGTTTGATACATAAATTGCCACAAACCTGTTGCGCCAACGCGTGAACGTGCTCTTGGATTTAAGGCAGATTCGACAATGGCTAAGTATTTTACTTCAAGTGGAATGTTGTAATTGTCCAACTCCTGCTCAAACATGGGAAAGTAGTACTGACTGATTTTCATCAAGCGTTCCATAGATTTTTTGCGTCGTTTTAAAAATCGGCGAATCACACTTTCTAGTGACGGATTGTATTCAATATTGAAAGGTGTTTTTGCGTTCAAGCGCGCCAAGCGTGCTTTCAAGGTATCTGTTGGTAGTTCTTGATAGACAACAGGTTCGTATTTTAGTTCAGAAATTTCTTTGTGAATCGTATCAAACAATTCCGAACCACCAAGTTCGCGAAGCCATAGACTGTCTATTTTGGCCGCCATTTCATTGTCTAGTAGTTTGTACGTTTCATTCACTTTGTTCAGTGAATCCTTTCCGTTTAAGACTGTTTGGACACTGTCTAGTTGTGGAAGTACCTCATCAGCGGAACGTTTGATTTCGTTTTGTGTATCTAGATAAATGGTATCTGTCATCACGGTTTTTTTTCCGTCAAGAATGATGGTGTCTTTTATGATTTTGAACGTAGGCTTTTTAATTGCTGGCTTTTTTTCGACTTCTTGAGCCATTCCCGCGAAAGCGCACAATAAAAATAGAATGCTGACTAAATATTTCATGTATGTGTAAGCGTTTATATCGTTTTATACAGAATTTGTATGTATAGAAACGGAATTGCTGCTAAATTCGTGTTTTTTCTTCGAATTTTGAAATTCACGAACATGAAAAAAGGCTAACTACGGGAATTGGAGGTTGGTATTTAGAGCAAACCAATATAGTTTTAACTCATTTACAATAGTTTTTGAGTGACGGTTAACTTTCCTTTGG
>CAZHSA010000111.1:0-5593 GCA_964535135.1 uncultured Kordia sp. | reverse complement strand
TAGTTTTTTCATAACGAGTATGTTAATAAAATACGTTACAGTAGTTTTTGAGTAATGGTTAACTTTCCTTTGGTGGCTTTGTAGGGTTTAAAAGTAAGTTTCTCTGAGATACCTCCATAATAATCTATTCTTATTGATTCATTAATTTTCCCTGAAAAATAATGCGTAAATGCACCTTCAAAATATGTAACTTTTATAGAGTCATTCACTTCTCCTTGTATTTCTACACGATATGTGGAATACGTTCCTTTTTCTTTTGGGTGAATAGTACTCGTGATTTCTTTATCAAACGTTTCTATCACAGTAATTTTCGTTCTTTGAGAACAAGAACAAAAAATAAGTATGACGAATAGAGTGGATAGTTTTTTCATGATTGTTATTGATTTGTTGGTGTCAATTGTGATGCATGCGTAGCCCGACAGTTTATTGATGATAGATTATTCAAATATAAAAGATCTCCATTATCTAAGGCGTCCAAAACAGCTTGCCTAATAACAAAATCTTCTAGTTGCCCTAAATTTCTACCGATTTGATTGTTATGTAAATCCATCTGTTGCTCTTTATGATGAAAAGCGTAATTAAGTGAGTGATTTTCATGAGCAGTAGTTAAGTGATATGTCAACGCCATACCAATTCTCTTAGTTGATAGTGCATTCCAGTAAGCGTGTCGTATTGCATCACCTTTACCATTTCGTTTTTCACAGTCAGTTGAATATAGATAATTCATTAAAGCATTTGCATCATAGGCGCTCCATAAATATTTCATTTGTTGTGAATGTGAAAGTGAATCAAAGATACTCAATTCCTCCTCGGTCATTTGTGACCTATAACCTGTTTCAAATTCTAAAATTTCTTCATACAATTCAAATGTCATTTCTGGAGTATCTTCACGCATTTCAATAAAACCTATAACAATTATTTGCGCTTCCTCACTACAGTTTGTATTTTGAAGATACGTATGTAAATCTAACCATTCTTGAGAGGTCAAGTCAGATTGTTCTAAAGTAGTTGGGTTTAGTACTGTTGTATCCATTTGACCCAATTGTCCACTGTTTACGCAATCGGCTATTGGCTGCCAAATAGGTCTTGGATCTGGTAAAGGAATGCTTTGAGTATCATTGTTTGAACTACTTCCTCCTGCATCATTTGTATTTGAATCATTGTCGGAATTGTTTTGAGTTCCACTTGAATCACATCCTTGGTATACCCAAATGTATTGATATTCACATTTTGTAGTACCTGGAGGGAAACACGTCATGATACTTTGTTGACAATTACAATTATCGCCCACTTCATGTCCTCCTGCGCCCGGACCCCAACATTTTGCTTGATATGTACAAACTAAATCGTCCACAACTTCTACAAATTGTGGCACACAACCAAAAGAGCTTTTTGTAATCAAACTCTCACCATCGATAAATTCTATTTCTAGTGTATTGGTGTCAAAAAGTAGCGCTCCTGCCGAATCAACAGTGTACTGATATTTTAATAAGTATTGTTCAAACGTACCATTATCATATTCTTTGTATGTATAGTTTTCTAATATGTTTGGTAATGGATTGTTTCTAATTACAAAAAATGTATACGTAGTAAAGTTTGGTTGTTGTATAATTTGAACTTTACTTTCTTCAATGTAAAAGTCATTTTCAGAAGCTGAATTAGTATTCTTTTGAAGATTTATGGCTTTGACTACCTCAGGGTTGCTACTTTTAAGATGATCATAACTAACAATTTCAACACTTAATTCTGTCTGTTTTGATTCAGTACTGTGCTCATTTTGATTTTCTTTTTCACAATTCCAAAAAAGGAATACGATTCCAACCAATAAAAGATTGTATTTTAGTGGTTTTACGAAGATTTTTTTCATAAAAAATTAAATATTTACTTACAAAAATAGTTTTTTCTTCCAATTTTAGAAATTCACACACATAAAAAAAGTCTAACTACGGGAATTAGACCTTGTGTACAGTTTGCCTTTATAGAATTTTCACTCCAATAACTCCAACGCTTTTTCTAGCATCATGTCTCTTTCGGGTTGTGAAGCTGTTTGCGTGACTTTGTAATCAAGTTTTAATCCTTTGTTTTGCACACTGGTTCCGTCTGGATAGAAAGCGCCTACACTTGTAAAGTCTATTTGTTGACCTTCAGGCATTGGAATGCTGGTAATGTTCATGACAGCACCCATAGTTTCTTCGCCAATTGTAGTACAGGTAGGACTGTTTTGAATGGCCATAGAAATGTATTCAGCTTGACTTACGGTAGAAGCATTTACTAACAGAAAAACTTTGCCTTTGTAGTAATTTTTGTTTTTTCTTCCGCCCGAAAAAGGATCTGCCACAAAACTTAACGGAGCATCAGCGTCATATTCGCCCAAACCAGGCACTTTTGTTGGAAAGAGCACTTTTATGAATTTGCTCCTGTTTGGATATAACCATTTGGTCAATTTGGGCAAGTCTACATGTTTCGGATACATGCGCAAGTCAAAAATAATAGCCTTGTATTTGCTCGCCTTTTTTAGGAGTTTTGAAAGGTCCTTTTTTTCTAAAAACCCAAAATTAATATACGCTGTTGAAGGTGAAATTTCGTAGAATTTTTGTCCATAATGAGCTGGTTTTGCAACGTTTTCTTTTTTGACATCTACGTTCATTTTTTCAAACAGTGCAATGGTTTTTAATTGACTTTCACTGCCATTAGGTTCGGTATAGTTTACGGTTATTGCTTTCTTATTTTCTTGATATAAGGCAACTCTTTCTGCTCTGTACATCAAGGTGTTTTCATTTGCGTAATTGTAGATGGTTTTGAAGTTTTCTTTGATATATTCTTTAACTGTTTTACCTTCTATTTTGGTAATCATTCCGCCTAATGCTACACCGTTTTTTTGAGAGAGTTCTTTGTTCCATAATTTTGTCACAACCAACGTATCATTTATATATTTTGTTTGAAAAGGAGTTTTGTATTTGAATTTTGGCAAACCATATGCTTTTCCAATGTAAAACGCATGCGCGTCATTGAGCTTTGATATGAGTTCTGTTTTTACCGTATCATACGTTTTGGCATCGTGCGCATTTATAAAAGGAAGGATTGCATTTTCTAACACAGTATTCCAATTTTCGTTGGCTAAGTATTTATTTACGTCGAAATAATTGATCACATTCCAAAATCGAAATAGTGTCAGCATTCGGTGTGCTTTGTTTTCGGGTGAAAAATTTTTTAGTTTTTTTTCCTCATTGAAACTGACAAAACGCGTGAGTTTTTCAAGTTGTGCATAATGTCCTTTACAATTTTTTACGTTGGAACGCAATGCGAGCAATGTTTGTTGAAGCTCTTTGCTGAACGCTTTGTTTTCAATCCAAGAGAGATTTTGATTTTTTGTGAAATTGTACGCTTCACTCGGCGCTATTACTTTGTTTGAAATTTTACCATAACTACGAATCCAATCGAGAAAAAAAGTGTTTAGCGCTGTTCTTTCTTGAATGTTTTGTAACTGATGAAAATGCTGTATAAATTCGGCATCAATGTCTTTTTTTCCTGCCGAAAGCACTGGATGATGGTATTTTAAAAATCCCCAAATGAGTCCAAATTCTTTGACTTTCGTTTGTTCATCTACCGATTGTGCATTCGCGTTTATAATTAGCAGCAAACAGGCTAAAAATAGTATTGGTTTTTTCATGAAGTGTATTTGTGCCGAAAATATACTTCAGCATGTAAAAAGCATTTATTTTTAACGTTTTTAACAATGAATTCACAGCATTTTAAGAACTGTATGAGAAAGAAAAAAGACTCTGTAGAAAATTTAACTTTTGTCAAATTTCATCAAATTCTTATCATATTTTGAAATGAGTTTGATGAGATTCCGAGTCAAGCTCGGAATGACGTTTCTGTAAACTTTTTACACAGTCTCTTTATGTGTTTTTCGAAAGAATATATTACGCTAAAATAGCAGCAATGCCTGGCAATGTTTTTCCTTCCAAGCTTTCTAACATCGCGCCGCCGCCAGTACTTACATAACTTACTTTTGGCTCAAATCCGAATTGTTTTACAGCAGCAACCGAATCGCCACCACCAACTAACGAAAAGGCTCCATTTTTGGTTGCTTCAGCAATGGCATCTCCTAATGCAATGGTTCCTTTGGCAAAGTTTGGCATTTCAAAAACACCTAAAGGTCCGTTCCAAAGTATCGTTTTTGATTGTGCAATGACCGCCGCAAATTTTTCACGTGTTGCAGGTCCAGCATCTAAGCCCATCCAATCGTCTGGAATTTTGGTTACATCAACAACTTTGGTTGTGGCATCATTGTCAAAAGCATCTGCAATTATAGAATCTACTGGCAAGTGAATGGTTACATTTTTTGCTTCCGCTTCCGCCATAATTTCTTTTGCCAATTCCAGTTTGTCATCTTCCACAAGCGAGTTTCCAATGCTTCCGCCTTGCGCTTTTATGAACGTAAAGGTCATTCCGCCACCGATAATTAAGTGATCTATTTTGTCTAAAATATTATCAATAATGGTAATTTTTGAAGATACTTTTGCACCACCAAGAACGGCTGTTACAGGTTTTTCTCCTACTTCCATCACTTTAGCAATGCTTTCTATTTCTTTTGCAAGCAAGAGACCAAAACATTTGTTGTTTTCAAAGTTTTGCGCAATGACTGCCGTAGATGCATGCGCTCTGTGTGCCGTTCCAAAGGCATCGTTTACATAGATATCTCCATGCTTTGCCAATTGTGCCGCAAATGCTTCATCGCCTCCTTTTTCTTCTTCGTGAAAACGTAAATTTTCTAAGAGTAATACTTCGCCATTATCCAATCCTGCGACTGCTTTTGTAGCTTCTTCACCGATACAGTTTCCTGCAAATTTTACTTGTACACCAATAACTTGTGAAACCGTTTCTACAATATGACGCAATGAAAATTCTTCTTGAAATCCTTTTGGTCTTCCTAAATGCGACATAAGTACACAGCTTCCACCATCTTCTAGTATTTTGATAATCGTTGGCTTTGCAGCTTTGATACGAGAATCATCAGTTACTTGTAATTGATCGTTGAGTGGCACATTAAAATCTACTCGGATTAATGCTTTTTTATCTTTAAAATTAAAATCGTTTAGCGTTTTCACGGTGTTGGTTTTTAAGCGTTAAATTCTTGTGTTTTAAATCCTGAATTAGCAAGCAATATAAGTTCTTTTATATTTTTGGGAATGACTTTTTTGAAGTTTTTTTTCATCAAACGTTTTAGTAAGACACCTAACGGCTTAAAATCGACAAATACTTCAATACGAAGTCGTGTTTTTTGATCATTTTCAGGTGTTAGAACATAGTACACATTCAATTTTTTGGTGAATGGAACTTCCGTTGTAGATTCGCCATACACCAACTGGTTTTTTTCGCTTTTTTTGGTGATAGTTATCGGATTGATTGCTTTTTTGTCAATTAAACATTTGTGCTTGTCTCCTACTCGATTGACACGATTTTTTTCATATTCGACTTTGTCAATTCCTTTTACCCACAACAAACGATAGTCAAAATTACTGATGATTTCGTAGAGTTCTAAAATGGGCATATTGATGGTAGCTTCTTCACTGTACAGATGGTGTTT
>CAZHSA010000110.1:0-10638 GCA_964535135.1 uncultured Kordia sp. | reverse complement strand
AAAAAGGATGAAGATGGTAAAGGAACATTAAACCTCTACACCGCAACAATGACTGGTGGAGAATGGACAAATGTACAACCAGTTCCATTTAATAATGACGAATATTCTGTTGGACATCCAGCTGTAAGTGCTGATGGAAAAACATTATACTTTGCTTCTGACATGCCTGGAGGTTTAGGACAATCAGACTTGTATAAAGTCGCTATTAATGACGATGGTTCTTTTGGAGAACCAGAAAATTTAGGTGGTGATATCAATACAGAAGGAAGAGAATTTTTCCCATTTGCAAGTAGTAACAACACCTTATACTTTTCTTCTGACGGACATTTAGGAATTGGAGGGTTAGACGTATTTAGTGCAAAAATAAAAGGTGATTCTTTTGGTGCAGTTCGTAATTTAGGAACACCATTAAACAGTAACTCTGATGATTTTTCTTTTACGTTTGATGAAGAATCTAAAAAAGGATTTGTTGCTTCTAACCGCGAAGGTGGAAAAGGAGATGACGATATCTACGAAGTAAACTTAATCAATCCTATTTGTGATGTTGATTATGTAATTACAGTATCAGACAAAGAAACTGGAGCTGCATTAAGTGGCGCAAATGTTATCCTAGCGGATGATCAAGGAAATGCTGTTGGTTCAAAAACAACCGATGCCGAAGGAAAAGTAGTTTTTAAAGTTGAATGTGATAAATCATCTCAGTTGGAAGCTTCTATTCAAGGATATGTTTCTCAAAAAATAGATGTAACTAGTGGTGACGATCCAGAAATGGGTATTGATATCTCATTAGCACCTATCGAAGAAATTATTGAAGAAGAAGTAATTGTATTAAATCCAATTTTCTTTGACTTTGATAAGCACAACATCAGACAAGATGCAGCTTTTGAATTAGACAAGGTAGTAAACGTTATGACAAAATATCCAAATATGGTTATTAAAGTGGAAACGCATACCGACATTAGAGGATCTGCTTCATACAACCAACGTCTATCTGAGAAAAGAGCAAAATCAACAGTACAATACATCATTTCAAAAGGAATTGATGCTTCTCGCTTAAGCAGTGAAGGAAAAGGAGAATCAACACCTTTAATTGACTGTGGAAACAAATGTACGGACGATGAACATCAACAAAACAGACGTTCAGACTTTATTATAGTTAGTAAAGACTAATAAAACGTATATACAAAATAAAAAAAACCTGTAACTTTTATTAGTTATAGGTTTTTTTATGCATTGTAATTACATGTCAATTCTTTAAAAACAGCTCTGCAAGTATTTCAACTTGACTTTACGCCAAAACTACTCAACCGTATAATCACGTAGTAACACGCTTAAAAAACCCAACGCTAGTTTCTATATTTGGATAAATCAATCACTCCATATTATGAAAGTCGTAGATATTTATCCAATTACACAAATTGATACTCAATCAACAGAAAAATTTATAGATGGTCGTCCGTGCTTCAGTCCAGATGGAAATACCGTTCTTTTTGAACGTGCAGGAGGAGGAATTTCCAGACAAGAATTTTGGACGGTAGACATCCATACAAAATCTGAAACTGTATATTATAAAAGTGATACCTACGCCTGTTCCAGAGCTGCATGGTCATGGAATCCACAAGCATATCAAAATCAAATAGTCTTTACAGGTGTATTTCCTAAAAGCGACAAACCTATGGGTAGAATCATGCTTTTATCGGAATACAGTCCAAATAATACTGCACTACAACTCCCAATACTAGGAGATTATAAAAATGCTGAATTATATTACCCTACTTGGTATAATAATGAGCAAGCAATATTGGTAACCGATTACTCCAATCAGCAACCAAAACTTTTAAAAATAATGTTGAATACCTTACGTCCAGAAATACTAACCTATGAAGGATTTTGGTCTGGAATGGGAACTTTCAATCCGGCAAATACGAGTGTCATTGCGTATGCAGGACAACCTGTAACTGCGGATGGATACAATCAACAAAATAACAAAGTCTATTTGCAGAACGGAAATACGATACCAGTTCAATTTTCTCCTGAAGAAATCCCTGCGGTTAACGGGCGTGCACCTTGGTTTAGTAATGACGGACAGTGGATGGCTTATGAATCAAAATCAGAAACGACAAATCTTCGAATATTTCTAAAAAGTGTTGATCCAATACATCTTAATACGCCAGGCATTCCTGTAAGTGATGAAAAATTTAATGCACAGCACGCAAAATTTTCTCCAGATGGTTCAAAACTAGTGTGGGCGCAAAGTGACAATCAAGGAAGAATTCAAATCTACATGGGAACCATAATTTACAATGATTGATGAACAATAGTGTTAATTGACAGGGTAACGTCAAAAACCAAGTACTTATACCGTGTTTTTTTAAAAGGTTTAACTCTATATTTGAGGTAATCATTTTGATGAGATTCCCCAAAATTGCACTATTACATTTCGTAACCTAACTATCGTAATGACAACGCATGAAAATATACTCATTGGAAGTGACACTTCTGTTTCATTAGCGGCAATTCTTAAAAGCTTGCATACAATGAATCAGTATAGTTTTATTACAGCTACACGTGTGTCGGATATTGTGCAACTTTCAAAGTCTATACAACCTATTTTACTTATTTTGAGCTTTAGAGACAATCAGAATGTGATCAATTCACTGCTGTCATATCATAAAAATTTTACGATTCCAATGGTGTGTTTACATACCACTAATCAATACCGAGAACTACAGGTTCGCGAAAATATTGTGGTATTTACACAATCATACGAGTATGGAATACAATCCAATAATTTGATAACTAACATTTTGGGAATTTTAAAATTAATTAAAAAAACACAAGCAGTTTCGCTGTCAAAATCATTTGTGCCAAAAGGAAAATTATCTGAAGAACAAACAAAAGACTTAACACGCTACACGCTAGAATTAGATCAAAAAAAAGCAGTATTAGACAAAATTAAAGAACGTATCAAACAATTGTATACCGTGGTAGATGAAACGACTAAAACACAGTTAATGTCCATTGTCAATACGATAAAAATGACGCGTAGTGATCGCAAACATTGGGATGACTTTAAACACTATTTTGAAAACATAAATCCTAACTTTATCAAAACACTCAGCACAAAATATCCGTGTTTAACGGCAAAAGATTTAAAATACTGCTGCTATCTCAAAATGAACATGTCTAATGAAGATATTCGACTTATCTTAGGAATTAATCAAGAAAGTGTGCGAACACACAAGTACAGACTCAAGAAAAAATTGGTATTGGAAAAACACCAAGACTTGCGAAACTATCTGCAAACCTTTTCTAATTAAATTGAAAAAAGCTGCCTTTTACAGCAGCTTTCTAACTATAGTTATACATTAAAACGGGTTAAAATGTGCAACCCAAAGCAGATCCACATCCGTCTACTAAAGAACCGCCACAACCTGGACCTACCAATGTAGGACGTACTGTTCCACACTCAACAATGTTTAATGTTTCACAGTTAAATTGTGTCAAACAAAAACGGGTTGGACAAAAAGCAGTATTAATTGGACATACTACTAAGACTGAAACAACAGTTCCACCTTTTGTTTGTTCTACTTCTAAATTTGACACTACTTTTTTATTCAGTGCCAACTTCTTTAAATTGATTTTCTTTTTTTTCATGATTTAAGTTTTTATAAATTAAAATGGACATGCTACTGATTCAATTGGACATCCAGCAATAGAACAATTAGTTGTTTGTATTGGACAATCAAGAGTCTGAATAGGACAAATAAATGTTTTTGGACAATCTAGAGTTCTAATCGGACATGCAATTAGTACAGACCTAATCGGACAGACAATTACACTCACGACTCCTGTACCACCATTTAACTCCGCATTATCTAGGTTTGATACTACTTTTTTGTTTAATGATAGTTTCTTTAAACTTCGTTTCTTTTTTTTCATGGTTTTCTAGTTTTTAAAAAATTATACTTCCTTACCGTTACGTAACAGTTTTGCAAAGATTCATTTAATTACGTAGTTGAAACACAGCTTTATAGATACTTTTTTAGGGTGTTTTTCCTGTTTTTTATATAGGGAAAAACCGATTTTAGCTTGTACAGCGTTCAAAAGAGTGTTTTAGGGCAATCCTTTTTATTTTAATATCTTTGAAAGTGAATTCATTTACAGACGCCACTGTGAAAAATTCTTTAAATCCTCATGCAACATGAAAAAAACCTTCAAGATTTTAGGAATTATCATTCTACTGATCGTAATCGTTGTCGCGTACAATTATTCTAAACTGAACATCATTTCAGGCTATTCAGCAAAAAATATGAGTTCTTCTGTATTTGTAGCGCATAGAACGCCTGCGTTTACCGACTCCACCGATAATGGATTTGCACCAATAAACTTTGCTCGTGATTTTGTAAATGAACAAAAAAAGTATGCGTCCGCAACGGTATATGGATTGATGGAACGCACTGCCATATACCGAAAAGGCTTAGGAAGTGTATTGATTGATGATGAATACGACACTACACAAGAAACTCCAATTCCAAAGCGATCCAATATAGCACGCATGGCGCCGTATCCGTACGGAAACATGAAACAAAAGGATACTACTTTTTCGAATATTGATTATGCCAAAATTAAAAGCGCGGTTAGCTATGCGTTTGCTAAAGTAGACGGAGAAAATGTGAAAAAAACACGCGCGGTATTGGTACTATACAAGGATCAAATTATCGCAGAACGTTATGCGGACGGTTTTACAAAAGACTCTAGAATATTGGGTTGGTCTATGACAAAAAGTGTCCTCAGTACCATGTTTGGCGTTTTACAGCATCAAGGAAAACTCAGTGTTATGGATAAAGCACCGATAAAAGCTTGGGAAAATGACGAACGTAAAAACATTACCATTCACAACCTATTGCAAATGAATAGCGGCTTGGAATGGGATGAAAATTATGATAAAATTTCAGATGTTACCGAAATGCTTTTCTTATCAAAAGATATGACGGCTTCGCAAATAGACAAACCATTAGTTGGGAAACCAAACGAAACTTGGAACTATTCTTCTGGAACGTCCAATTTGCTATCGGGAATTCTGCGCAAACAATTCAGTACGCATCAAGAATACTTAGATTTCCCATACACAAACTTCATTGATAAAATTGGCATGCATTCTATGCTGATTGAAGCAGACATGGAAGGAAATTATGTAGGTTCGTCTTATGCGTGGGCAACGCCGCGCGACTGGGCAAAATTTGGCTTGTTGTATTTACACAGAGGAGACTGGAATGGCACACGTATTTTTGACGAATCTTGGGTAGATTATATCATCAAGCCAACACCATCATCAAACCAACGTTATGGTGGACATTTTTGGTTGAATGCTGGCGGATTTCATCCAGATGTGCCCAAAGATATGTACTCTGCCAACGGCTATCAAGGACAACGAATCTATATTGTTCCTTCAAAAGACTTAGTAGTAGTTCGTTTTGGATTGGTTGGAAAAGATGAACTCGACTTCAATAAGTTTTTAAGTGAACTTTGTAACGCAGTACAATAACAGATCACTGTAACTACAGTACTCATTTAAAAAAAGCAACGCTGCAATGTATTTTTTCATATACATTGCAGCGTTTTTTGTATGCAACTCTTTACAAATACAGAAACTTCTCAACAAACACTTTATAGTGCATTAATTTGCAACAAATTACAGATATTATGTAATTTTACAAAAATATATATTGTAAAATGTTTTTAAATTAAAACATTTGTTGTATATTTGCAAAGTGATTCTTTCGAAAGAATATAATTTTAAGCTTAAAATTTTGTAAAAAATTGTTCGCGACTAGTTTTTTACAACTCAAAAGGAGAAAGCCGAAAAGCCTTTTACAAAGAGTAGGTACAAAATTTTAAAAATTACAATTATGCCAGTTAATCCAAATGAAATTGCTAACATCGACTTTAGTGCGATGTTAGGAAAGCCATTAACAGCAGTTATTGATGCGCAAGCAGCAGCAGCACTTTCTACAGTTGATTTTATCAATGAAGTAGGTCTTGATGATATGGGAAATGTAAAAAATGTAACATTCGCATATTCAAAATTAGTTGACGGATCGCCAACATCAGTAACGTTAACAACACCGTTGTTGACCATCGTTCCAATTCCGTTTTTACGAGTAGCCGACACTACGATTGATTTTAATGCTAAAATTTCTAGTGTTACTAAAGTTACAACTACAACTTCTCACAAATTAGATTTAAGTGCTGAATTGAGTTTACGTTGGGCTTGGGGACGCTTCAAGTTTAAAGGAAGTTATTCATACCAAAAGAAAAATACATACTCTGATGAGTCTAAACGTTCATACAGTATGAATATCAGAATCAATGCGGTACAAGACGAAATTCCAGCAGGAATGAGTCGTGTGTTAGACATGCTTGAAGAGTCTATTTCTGAATCTTAGAACGTATTACACTAACAATTGAAGAAGCCTCTTCGGAGGTTTCTTCTACTAAAAAAATAAAAAATCATGATTACCTTAAAAGATTATATCGGAAAGATTTACAAAGAGGTTACCAATGCCAAAGTACAATCAGATATTGAAACATTGGCAATAGCACAAGAATATTTAGAAAACCCAATGCTAAAACATTTTTCAGTGCCAAATATTCGTATCAAAGACATGGAATTAACGATTCCCGTAGCAATGGATAAAACACAAACAGTTACGCGTGATTATACGGAAAAAGAAATCCAACAAGTATACGAACAAGCTTTTATAAAAGTTAATGACGAATTGCTTACCAATTTATCAGAAGAGAAACAGGACTACCTACAAAGCATTCAACCAGAAGTGTCAAACAAAGCGCAAATGCAATCTGTTGATACAGCTTTAGAATTCAGAAGTGCTACAGCTGCCGACAGTCAAGTGACATCTGCTCCGTCTGCTGAATCTGTTGATATAAGAGCAGTAAATTCAACACAAGAAGCGTCGTCTAGTCAATATACAATTGCCTTAAACAAAGCTGCTGTAAGATTTGCGGAGTTATCGTACGGTTTTGTTGCAGACTTGCATCGAGATGAAATTGTATATCGTAATGCGTTGGTTCAAGAAGTGGAAAGTAATTTGCAACCAAGATTACCTGAAATTGAAGATCTTCCTGTAATTATAGAAACACAACGCCTAAAAGAAATCAACGATCCAGCGAGTTTAATCAGTGTAAAAGTAAATATCACGGATGATGCCATGGAATGGACCACAGATGTTGACGATGGTGGTAACACAGTACAACGATTAGATTATCTATAACCGAATGGTTTTTCATACGAACATGAAAAACACAAAAACAGCAACAAATGAAAACAAGTATAATAGAAAAAAACACCTTCTTTGAAGCTTCTATCTTTAAAGTAGGATTGATTTCTGAATTGCTTCGCTCCAAATCTTCTCGCTTTTTAGCAGAGATTGAGCGTTGGCTTTCAGAAAACCAAGAAGCATTGAAGCAGTTTGGATTTGTAGAATCGAGTCGTATGAGCATTTTGCAAAATCAACTCTTTGTCGCCAAAGCAAAAAGTGCTCCTCAAAAAAGAAGACATATATTAATGGTTGGCGCTAATTGTTTGGAAACGGCACATGGTGTATTGGAAAATCTGCATGAACCTATTAAAAGTAAGTTGACGAACGGACGAGAAACCATTCAGCAAATTTTACTCATGGTGAAAGACAATCCTTCGTATCAGCAACAGCAGCAAGAAAACTTTAATCAATATGTAAAAAATACCTGGAAGCGTTTACGACAAGATGCGCAATTTAGTTCTGTAGCGGTACAATTACAAACGCTACTTCCCGAAGTGGATATTTACAGAATTATTGCGGAAGAGATTGAACTGTAACCTACTTTCAAAAAAAATCCCAAAGCATTCGCTTCGGGATTTCATTTCTTTTTTCTTTCCTTTCTTACAGATCGAATCCTAAATTTACGCCTAATTTTTGGGCAATCAATTTGGTGATTCTAGTTTTAATAGCATTTATCTTCACGCTTTCTAAAACGTTATTAGCAAACGCATACATCAGTAATGCCTTTGCTTCCTTCTCAGGAATTCCGCGTGAGCGTAAATAGAATAAAGCATCTTTATCCAACTGTCCAATAGTACAACCGTGCGAACATTTTACATCATCTGCAAAAATTTCTAGCTGTGGTTTGGTGTTGATGGTCGCTTTATCATCTACTAAAATATTGTTATTTGCCTGAAATGCATTTGTCTTTTGCGCTTCTTTCTCTACAACCACTTTTCCGTTGAAAACACCTGTAGAACGATCGGCAAAAATACCTTTATAATCTTGGTGACTTTCACAATTTGGCTCAATATGATGCACTAAGGTATTGTGATCTACGTGTTGTTTATCACCAATAATAGTGATTCCTTTCATGGTAGAATCAATACGTTCTCCTTTTTGGAAAAACTGCAAATTGTTACGGACTAATTTTCCACCGAATGAAAACGTGTGTACCGACACATTGCTGCTTTGTTTTTGAGAAATAAACGTGTTATCAATCAAAGATGCATCTTGATTGTCGTTTTGAATCTTATAATAATCGACAATGGCGCGCTTATTGGCAAAAATTTCCGTTACCGAATTTGTCAATACTACATTCGACGTTAAACTTTGATGACGCTCAATAATCTGTACATGCGAATTTTCACCCACAACAATCAAATTTCGGGGTTGTAGCATCATTGACGCTTCACTGCCTGTAGAAAAATGAACAATTTGTATGGGTTTCTCAACCACTTTGTTTCTTGGAATATGAATATAAGCACCTTCTGAGGCAAACGCAGTATTTAACGACGTTAAACTATGATCCGCTTTTGCTGCTTTGTTGTAGTATGAATCAATAATGATCTTATACTTAGGTTTGTTCAAGGCAGAACTCATCAAACACACATCAATACCGTCATGTGTAGTTTCTGAAAGGAACGAACTATACTTCCCATCAATAAATACAATTTTATAGGTATCAATATCGTGGATGAAATATTTTTTAACTTCCTTAAACTCGATCGCAGTTTCTTGTTGTGGAGAAATCGTGTAATCGTGTTTTAGCAAGGCATTCAGCGATGTATATTTCCAGTCTTCCTCTCTCTTCGTTGGAAATCCTTTTTGCTGAAACGTTTGAATCGCAGTATTTCTAATTTCATTTATGTATTTTGATTGATGGTTGACACGATCTTCAAAAACCATAAAGGATGACAATAATTTATCTTTTAACTCCATTGTAACTGCTTAAATAGTTGCTTCTTGCTTTACCCAATCGTATCCTTTTTCTTCTAACTCTAAGGCAAGCTCTTTCGTTCCTGATTTTACAATCTTTCCATTGTGTAATACGTGTACAAAATCAGGTACAATATATTCTAACAAACGTTGGTAGTGAGTTATGACAATTACGGCATTATCTTCGCTACGTAACTTATTTACACCATTTGCTACAATACGTAACGCATCAATATCCAATCCAGAATCGGTTTCATCTAAGATGGCTAATTTTGGCTCTAGCATTGCCATTTGAAAAATTTCGTTACGTTTTTTCTCTCCACCAGAAAATCCTTCATTCAGTGAACGCGATAGAAACTTTCTATCAATCTCTAGTAATTCCGCTTTCTCGCGAATTTTCTTTAGCATTTCGCCAGCGGGCATTTCTTCCAAACCTTTCGCTTTGCGTGTTTCGTTAATCGCTGTTTTAACAAAATTTGTCACAGAAACTCCAGGAATTTCTACAGGATATTGAAACGACAAAAACACACCTTCATGAGCGCGTTCTTCTGGTCCTAATTCTTCAATATTTTCTCCGTTTAAGAAAATTTCTCCGTCTGTAACTTCGTATTCTTCTTTTCCAGCAATAACTGAGGATAAGGTACTTTTACCAGATCCGTTTGGTCCCATGATCGCATGTACTTCTCCTGCGTTTACTTCAAGGTTGATTCCTTTTAGAATTCCCTTTTCTTCAATACCTGCGTGTAGATTTTTTATATGTAACATTTTTCTATGTTTTCAGTTTTTTTAAATCGAATTATTGATTGCTATTGATGATAATTGTACCATCTTGTCCGCTTGGTTTTTGTACCGAAAGAATTTCTGTGACTTCAATCACTTCTTTCCAAGCATTCTTTACAGGATTTGGTTTCTTTACACCTCTAATGACTACAGGAACCATATCATGATCTTTTACTTTATATTGTTTGCACTGCTCGTTAAGCGCTTTCATCTCATCATTGATAGCAATGCTGTATATTTTACTTCCGGCAGTTTGAAGCACGGCAGCATTATCACTTTCTAAGTATAAAAACATTCCTGAAAAAGTAGTAGTATTTAGGTCACCGACTGTTCTTGTAGCAGTAATGTTTCCTTCTTTTGTAGTTTCACTTGATGTTTCAGTTGATTTCGATTCATTTTTGCAACTTACCAATAGCAAGCCGAGCGCGAAGATGAAATAGATTTTTTTCATTTTGTAGTATTTATGATTGATTATCCAACAGAACCTTCTAACGAGATTTCTAATAATTTTTGTGCTTCTACGGCAAATTCCATCGGTAACTTATTTAACACGTCTTTGCTAAAGCCATTTACAATTAAGGCAATTGCTTTTTCGGTG
>CAZHSA010000109.1:0-10677 GCA_964535135.1 uncultured Kordia sp. | reverse complement strand
TGTTACAGTCAACAGTTTTCAAGACTGCCGCATTCGACCACTCTGCCATTTCTCCGAGTGTCTCATCGGATATTTCCCGATTGCGGATGCAAATATAGAAAGCTTTTTTAATTCCTAAAATAAATTCACAGGTTTTTTTAAGACTTTTTTAATTTCTACGGCTAATTAATTGTAGCTGTTTGCTTTATAGATTTGTCTGTTTACTATTTAAAAGTTTTAAAAATCAAAAACCTAAGAGTGAAGCGCCCTAGTACTCAACGAATAAATTTTCCCCAATGACTAACCGCAATCAAAATGTTTTTCCTATTTTTAGTAATGAAATGGATCTTTAAAAAATGCATCACAACCTATTAACCACGCATATTCCCCAAAAATCCAGTTTGTATTTGATTATTTTAGATACAAAAGGTCGTATACAACAACTCAACGATTGCGCTGCAACTGCTTTTCAATCAAGAGATGCGTGTGTTGGAATGGATTTTTGCAAATTAGTCTTAGATAGCTATCAAGACAAACTTCAAGGCATCCTTCAAAAAGTAACTAAAGGAAAAGCACAATTAAGTCAACGCTTAAAATTTCCCACCGAAACCTCCAAAGGCATCTTAACCTTACGCCTCGATTTTTCACTAGAAGGTGAACAAATTGTTGCGATTGGAGTTGATGTGACGAAAGAAGATAAAGAACAGCAAGCGTTACAAGCCATTTCTGAACTTGGTAAAATTGCCGCATGGTATTATAATCCCATCACAAAAGAATTATTTTGGTCGAAAGAATGTTATAAGATGCACGGAATTGATCCGAAAGATCAAGAAAGAGATCAGAAAGGATTTTACAATTATGAAGAAGAAATTCAAGAACGCGCCAAAACCTATCTCTATAGACTGTTAGACACAAAACAACCGTACGAATATATTGAAACGGTACAAAAAGAAAACAGCATTACATATTTACACATTACAGCAGCGCCTGTATTTAATAACAATGAGGTCATTTTTGTAAACGGAACGGTTGCCGATGTAACAGAACGTCAGGAATACATTCAACAGCTTGAATATAGCGAAGAAACAAAAAATCTAGCACTGAAAGGAATTCGCTCAGGATTGTTTGATCACGACATCAAAAGCAATATGGTATACTACAGTCCATCTTTTAAAAGAATGTTGGGACTGTCTATTAAAGATGATTTTGTTCCCGAAGAGACGTTTCGTCAAATGATTCATCCGGAAGATGTAGACGAAGCTTTACAGCGACATTTATACAATCTGAAAAAAGACACGGCTCATTACTTCAATCACTATCGCCTACGCCATTTGGACGGAAAGTATCGCTATTACGAAGTCTATGGCTATTGTAAAAAGAACGAAGACGGCACCACAAAACGTTTAATCGGAAATCTTATTGATGTCAACAAGCGTAAGCTAAATGAGCAAATGGTTCAGACAAATCAACGCCGAATGCGTGCCATGATCAATAATGGCTTTGTATATATCTTTTTGCTCGATATTGATGGGGAAATTTTATTGACGGATACCGCTTCCGCGGGAATTATTCAAGAAGATTTTAACGTAAATCCTATAGAAACTACCGTAAACTTTAACGACGTTCTTCCGCTCAACTTCAAACATACTTTCAAGTACTCGTTCAATGAAGCTTTAAAAGGAACAACCACGCGAAAAGAAGTAGAACGCGTGATGCATAAAGGCAATTTGCAATGGCTAGAAATAAAATACACACCAATCACTGATGCACATAATGAGGTAACTTCGATACTTATTACCGCATTGGATGTTACGGAACGTAAAATTGCCGAAATCGCCATAAAAGAAGCACATATAAAAGAACAAGAACTCAACAGTCTTAAAACGAATATTCTTGCAAACTTTAGTCATGAAATCAGAACGCCACTCAATGGCATCATGGCAATAAGCGAATTACTAATTACAGAAGAAGATACCGAAGAACGCACGAAACTGTTAGAATATCTCAAAGAAAGTAAAGATCGCTTGTTGGAAACGGTGAACAATCTTTCTAATTTTAGTGAAATAGAAGCAATCAAATCCAATCTTACGCTAAGTATTCACGATCTAAACTATGTTGTAGAAAATTCCTATCGGGAATATGATCATTTAGCAGAACAAAAAGCATTTGAGTACAAACTTATACTGGATAAAAGCAGACCGAAAGTTGAAATTGACGAACAACTTTTTAGAGCTGCTTTCAACAACATCATTCACAATGCTATAAAATACACACATACGGGCGGAATTGTAGTTGCTATTGCTTCTGATGCAACACGTAAAGAAGTCACTATTTCCGTAAAAGACACCGGAATTGGCATTGAAGCGAATAACCTAGAAAAAATATTTGATCCTTTTGTACAAGAAAGTATCGGAATGACTCGAAAATATGAAGGTACTGGCATCGGACTCAGTCTGTCCAAGCGATACATTGAAATCCTAGATGGTAGCATTGAAGTACGTAGTGAAGTTGCAAAAGGTTCCGAATTCATCATAAAACTCCCCATAATCTCGTGAAAATTCTCTATGTTGAAGATAATAAAGTGAATGCAATGGTGATGGATAAAATGCTTTCCAGAGAAAACTCGCGCGTTACTATTGCCGAAAACGGTATAAAAGCCTTAGAAATTGTCGAAAAAGATACCCACGATATCATCTTGTTAGATATCAATCTGGGAAAAAATCAAATGGACGGTTGCGAATTGCTAAAAAGAATTCAAGCATTGCCAACACATAAAAACACACCAATATTTGCGATCACTGCTTATGCCATGCCTGGCGATGAAACGCACTTTATCAACTTAGGCTTCAATCACTACTTTTCCAAACCTGTAAATTTCCCAGCCTTACTTTCTGCGATTCAAGCGGTTCGCATTTCTAAAAGTTAAATATCTCATTTTCAAACAGTAATTATACCAATTACACTATAAAATGCGACTTTAGAGACGAAGTTGCTTTGATCTCATAGAACGCCGTGAATGTTTTGCATAGCCATAGCTACGGACAATAGTCGCAAGGAACTAGGAGACCAAATGAACGAGTTTATATGTTGTATTTTATAGTGTAATTGGTATTATACATTTTACGGTAAAACCGTAGCAATTTCTGCATGCTTATTTTTAACTTGAATAATTAGTAAAACATTAATTGCAAAATCATGAAAAAACAGCAGCTAACTAATTTACGCCTTGTTAAAGCGACAATCTCAAACTTAAACGTACAAGCCATCACAGGAGGAGATTTCCTAACCAATGATCCATGCCCAATTCCAAATAAAACGGTAACAGGTTGCTCACTATTTGCAAAATGTGACTCTGAGCAAATATGCACCGCTACAGGTTGTAGAATCCCAAACGATGACCAAATGCCTGTTGGCTAACACAACTCATTCCAAGAAGTTATTAAAAACCATTATAAAATCACACAATCATGAAAAAAAAGAATTTAAAAAACTTAAAAGTAAGAAAGGCAACTATCTCTAGTTTAAATAAAAACGCTGGTGGAGCTGCAGCACCAAATACATTATATGCAGTATGTGGTACTGGACCAGTTACAATATACACATGTCCAACAATCTACTGTTCTATATTTATTAAATGTAGTCCGTACAACTCTATGAATCGTTGTAAAACCATTGAAGTAGATGCAAATACATTGCCGATCTGCTAGAAAAATCATTTACCAGATTAAAAAGCGAACTGTATCTATGGTTCGCTTTTTTTTTGTTATTTAATGTAAATTCGACGTAAAAAGTTTAGCTTGAAACTTTTCTTTTGTTTCTTTTCTTTGGGTAAGCAAAGACATCGAAGATTCACGAATTCCTATTTAATAAAATAGAAACACATGAGCTAAAATGAAAATAAAACACTGAAAATTTAGTTTTTAGCAGAGAACTTCTAAGCTTAATTATACCTATAAATTGAATCCGTTATATCGAACTGACGTTATGTACCTACATCCATTTTATAAGATTACAAGCGCTACAGCCCTCAAAAAAACTACACTCACAACTAACAGACTCAAAGTCTCGCAAACTCACCGACTAAAAAACAACAGCCTACACACTGAGCCTGTCGAAGTGAAGTGAAGCATAACAAGTCTAAAAAAAACGTATATTTGTATAGTGATGAAAAAGTTTCTAACACATACCTGTGCCATTCTATTAGCCTTTTTAGTGCTATGCTCTACCTTTTCGTTTACGATTAACGAGCATATTTGTGGTGGTGAACCGATGAGTTTTGCTATTGGCATTCCTGCGGATGATTGCGGTATGGAACTAGAAACGACAACTTCATCCGAGACAACAATGAAACAAGTATCTTGCTGTGATGATGTCACAACTTTGATTCAAGGGCAAGATGAATTACCGACAAAAAAAGACTCTAATTTCACTACACAAACCTTCATCAAAGCATTTGTATATAGCTACATTTATGTACTTCCAAGTGCAAATACAGAAAAAGCTGTGTACAAGCCGTATGTCCCGCCACCTTTGATAAGAGACATACAACTCCTTGATGAAACTTTCCTAATTTGATGCATACGGTACGTTCGTAACGCATGTTCATTATGTTACACTCAAATTTCTTTGATTAGACTTCTGTCTACGTAATCGGAAACAAGAATGTAAAAAAATAAAAACTTCGGTTGAACAGATGTTACGACAAATTGCGCTAAAAAAATAGTAGTATCGTATAAACATCAACATTCATGCTCAACAAAAGCATTCAATTTATCATACAGCACAAACTGGTTGCACTACTCCTACTCGTTTCCATGATTAGTTTCGGACTCAGTACAGCACCATTTGATTGGAATTTGGGCGATTTCCCTAAAAATTCCATCGCAGTAGATGCCATTCCTGATATAGGCGAAAATCAACAAATCGTATTCACCAAATGGCAAGGACGCTCACCAAAAGATATTGAAGATCAAATTACCTATCCGTTAACAAGTGCCTTAATGGGAATTCCAGGCGTAAAAACGGTTCGCAGCTCGTCCATGTTTGGCTTTTCCAGCATTTACATCATCTTCAATGATGAGGTAGATTTTTATTGGAGTCGAAGCCGCATCTTAGAAAAACTCAACGCGCTGCCAAGTTCCTTACTTCCCGAAAATGTACAACCAACCTTAGGACCAGATGCCACAGGTTTAGGACAAATATTTTGGTATACCTTAGAAGGCAGAGACGAAAATGGAAACGTAACTGGCGGCTGGAATCTGCAAGAATTGCGCAGCATTCAAGATTACTATGTAAAACCTGCGCTTTCCAGTGCTGCCGATGTGTCGGAAGTAGCTTCCATTGGTGGGTATGTGCAAGAATATCAAATTGATGTATTGCCAGATGTATTAAAAAAATACGAGCTTACACTTGCGCAAGTTGTCAATGCAGTTCGAAACAGCAACAAAGAAATTGGTGCAAAAACGCTAGAAATTAATCGTGCGGAATATGTAGTGCGTGGTTTGGGCTACATAAAATCAATTGAAGACATCGAAAACACACCGATCACCTCAAAAAGTTTTACACCGATTTTAGTGAAAGATGTAGCCAATGTCTATCTCGGTCCTGCCGAACGACGTGGCATTCTCGACAAAGAAGGCGCAGAAGTTGTCGGCGGTGTAGTAGTAGCTCGCTATGGCGCAAATCCGATGGAAGTCATCAACAATGTCAAAGAAAAAATACAAACGATTGGCAGTGGCTTGCCCACAAAAATTTTAAAAGATGGACGCACGTCACAATTGACGATTGTACCTTTTTACGATCGTACCGAATTAATCAAAGAAACTGTACACACACTGGAAGAAGCGTTATCGTTAGAAATCTTAATCACTTTGCTCATCATTATCATCATGGTGTTCAATTTGCGCGCTTCGTTACTCATTGCCAGTATCTTGCCTGTGGCAGTTTTGGTGGTTTTCATTGCGATGAAACTTGGAAATGTGGATGCAAATATTGTAGCGCTTTCGGGAATTGCCATCGCCATTGGTACGATGGTCGATATGGGCATTGTATTGATAGAAAACATCACGCGACATTTGGAAGAAAACACTAAAAACACACCGATCAATACGTTGGTATACAAAGCGACTTCGGAAGTTTCAGGTGCCATTTTAACAGCAGTCTGTACCACGATTGTTAGTTTTATTCCCGTATTTATGTTGATGGGTGCCGAAGGAAAACTATTCAGTCCGCTCGCTTATACCAAAACGATGGCATTGGTTGCCGCAATAATCATTACGCTGTTTATTTTACCAGCATTGGCGGCGTGGGTTTTTGGTTGGAAATCGACACGGAAAAGTGGTTCAATATTCTTAAATAGATTAATACTATTTATTGGCTTATACGCAATTTTTGAGGGAATATACTTAGGAACTGCGTTGGTTCTATTTAGCGTGACGAATCTAGTCGCAACTCAGAAAATCATCACACAAAAAACACAAAAAAGAATTCATATTAGTATTGCCATTAGTACATTACTGATCTTACTAACAATCTATTGGCGACCGCTAGGCTATACGAATTCAATAGGAACAAACTTTATTTTTGTAGCGCTTACGTGTGCGGTAGTGATTGGAACGTTTACACTATTCATTCATTATTACGAACGCTTGTTACGTTGGGCATTGGCAAATAAACTCCTCTTTTTAAGTCTGCCACTATTGATTCTGATTGCAGGAATTTCTATTTGGCGAAACACAGGAAAAGAATTCATGCCCGCGCTTGATGAAGGTTCATTTTTACTGATGCCAACCTCACTTCCACATGCAGGAATTGCAGAAAACAAACAAATATTACAGCAATTAGACATGGCAGTTGCCAACATTCCCGAAATTGAAACGGTTGTTGGGAAAGCTGGTCGCGTAGAAAGTGCCTTAGATCCTGCGCCGTTGTCAATGTATGAAAATAGTATTCATTACAAGTCTGAATATATGTTGGACGAAAACGGCAAACCACAACGTTTTAAAGTAAATGACAAAGGTGAATTTATACTTAGAGATCATACAGATGTCAGTTCGAGCGCAGTCGAGAACAACAAAGATATCTCAACTGCGCTCGATGTGACAAACGAAAACAAAACGTCAGTTCGAGTGGCGCGTGGAACGAGCGTTGTATCGAGAACTGCTTCGAAACGTATCACCGCCAACGATCTTATCCCAGATGAAAACGGAGAATTCTACCGAAATTGGCGACCGCACATACAATCGCCAGATGATATTTGGAATGAAATTGTACAAAATACGAAACTACCAAGCATTACGTCTGCGCCCAAATTGCAACCGATTGAAACACGTTTGATCATGTTACAAACGGGCATGCGCTCGCCAATGGGCATCAAAATTAAAGGACAAAACTTAGAACAGATTGAAGCGTTTGGTTTAGTGCTTGAAGAATTATTACAAGAAATTCCCGAAGTCAAAAAAGAAACCGTTTTTGCCGAACGTTTGATCGGAAAACCGTATTTAATTCTAGACATCAATCGAGAAGAAATTACGCGATATGGACTATCCATCAAAGCCGTACAAGATATTTTGGAAGTTGCCATTGGCGGAAAAGTAGTAACACAAACCATTGAAGGTCGAGAGCGTTACAACGTGCGTGTGCGCTATCCGAGAGAATTTCGCGCCAATCCAAGCGATTTGGAAAACATCTACATTCCGTTGCCAAACGGTTCCGAAATTTTGTTGAAAGAAGTTGTTTCTATTTCATATGAAAAAGGGCCACAAATGATCAAAAGTGAAGACACCTTTTTGGTGAGTTATGTATTGTTTAATAAACAATCAGACATTGCAGAAGTGACCTTGGTAGAGCAATTGCAAGAATTGATACAAAAACGCATTGATCAAGGAAGTTTCATAGTTCCTAAAGGTGTGAGCTACGAATTTTCAGGAACCTACGAACAGCAAGTGCGTGCCGAAAAAACATTGTCGATCATTGTCCCAATTGTATTATTGATCATTTTCTTAATTCTGTATTTTCAGTTTAAATCCATCGCAACATCACTCTTTATTTTTGTGGGAATCGCTGTCGCATTCGCGGGCGGATTCATTATGATTTGGTTGTACGGACAATCGTGGTTTCTCAACTTTGAACTCTTCGGAAGCAATCTGCGCGATTTATTTCAAATAGAAACCATCAATCTAAGTGTAGCCGTTTGGGTAGGATTTATTGCGCTGTTTGGAATTGCCACGGACGACGGCGTAATTATGGCAACCTATTTACAACAAAATTTCAAAAAGAAACTACCCAAAACGAAAGAAGCAATACAAAATGCTGTGGTAGAAGCAGGAAAAAAACGAATTCGACCGTGTTTAATGACCACAGCGACAACCTTACTGGCGTTGTTGCCAATATTAACGTCTGCAGGACGCGGAAGTGATATCATGATTCCGATGGCAATTCCGAGTTTTGGCGGTATGTTCATCGCACTGATTACCTTATTTGTAGTGCCCGTTTTATACAGTTGGTATCAAGAAATTCAATTAAAAAAACATACAGATGAAGCATAAAATCATATACATATTCGTTTGTTTAAGCGCTGTTTACTGTGTAAATGGACAAACCTTAGAGACCTATCTGGCGGAAGCCGAAAAAAACAGCTCCGAAATATTAGCACAACAATTACATTACGAAAGTGCCTTAGAAAAAGTAAACGAAGTTGGAAGTTTACCCAATACACAAATGGGCGTTGGCGTATTTGCACAAGCCGTAGAAACTAGAGTTGGTCCGCAAAGAGCGCGTTTCTCGGCAAGTCAGCAAATTCCATGGTTTGGAACGCTTAGCGCGAAGAAAGAACATGCAAAATTACGCGCAGTTGCCAAAGAAAGTGAAATCGCATTTTTAAAACGACAGTTGCGACTGAATGTGAAAGTTGCCTATTATAATGTGTATACGCTACAGCAGAAATACAACATTACCAAGCAACATATTGACATTTTAGACACGTATGAAAAGTTAGCGCTGAATGAATTGGAAAATAATCGCACGGACATGGTAGACGTATTGCATATTAAAATGAAGAAAAACGCGTTGCAGCAACAGTTTCAAGAGATTTCAGAAGACATTCAAAGTCAGAAAGTGCAATTTAATTTGTTGTTGAATAGACCTGTAACGAGTGAAATTGTATTGTTAGACACCTTGCAAATTGAAGGTGCTTCGCAGTTTTTGAACACCGAAACTATAGAGAACAATCCGAAATTGCAACAGTTAGATTTTATGGAAAGTGCCTTGCAACAATCCGAACTCGTTGCCAAAAAAGAAGGAAAGCCAACTTTTGGTGTTGGGTTGGATTATGTGTTAGTCGCTGAACGTTCGGGCATGTCGTTGCCAGACAATGGAAAAGACATCATCATGCCAATGGTCACCGTTTCAATTCCTATCTTTAATAAAAAACACATCGCGAAGCAAAAACAATTACAATTGCAGCAAGAAGCGATTGTGCAAACGAGAACGACGGTTAAAAATCAATTGCTTATTGAATATGAAAAAGCCAAAAATAAGCTCAAAAATGCTGCAGAAAGTATGAAAACACAAGATGAAAACATTGCGCAAGCCAATCAAGCCAAAGAAGTAATTTTAGCCGCGTATCAAACAGGCACAATGGATTTTGAACAGTTATTGTCTCTTGATGAATTGGCACTGAACTTTGAATTGCAAAAAGTGAAAGACTTCAATACAAGTTTGACAAATAGTGCTATTATCGAATTTTTAATTGCCAAATAAGAACTCATGAAACACACCTATAGCATCCACGGAATGACCTGTAATGGTTGCCGAAGTAAAGTAGAAAGTATTTTGAACAATTTGGATCATGTAATTGCGGCAAACGTGAATTTAGAAACATCTGAAGCAACAATTGAAGCTTCTGCTCCACTCGATCCAAAAACGATTCAAGCAGCATTGCCAGACAAATATACAGTGCAAACCGAAATCAATAATATGTTTGAAACTACCAAAACCCAAGAAAAAAGCGATTTGCAACAGTTATTTCCACTGTTTTTGATCTTCTTTTACATCACTACATCGAGTATTTTAATGCACATAGAAAGTTGGTCTACAACAGCGTTCATGCTCGATTTTATGGGACTTTTTTATATTGTGTTTAGCTTCTTCAAATTGTTGGATTACAAAGGATTTCCAAATTCGTTTCAAATGTACGATCCGCTCGCAAAGGCCATTCCCGCGTATGCGTGGCTCTATCCGTTTTTGGAAGTAGCGCTAGGATTCATGTTTTTAGTTCGCTTTGAAATTCCGATCGCATTAATCGCAACGATTGTCATTCTAGGCATCACCACAATTGGCGTCACCAAAGCATTGTTGGACAAAAAAACCATTCAATGCGCGTGTTTGGGAACGGCGTTGAAATTACCCATGACCAAAGCGACTTTTATAGAAAACTCCATCATGCTCTTCATGGCGGTTTGGATGTTGATAAACTTATATTTTTAAAATTATGAAAAAGTACCTCTTATATATACTAATTCTTGCAGTAGGAATTGTGGTTGGGAAGTTTGCCCTTTCGGGAGAAGCGACCAAAGACCATTCGCATACGGAAGAAACGACAGCGAAACCTACCATGTGGACGTGTTCCATGCATCCGCAAATTATGCAACCTGAAGCGGGCGATTGTCCAATTTGCGGCATGGATTTGATTCCTGCACA
>CAZHSA010000108.1:0-10693 GCA_964535135.1 uncultured Kordia sp. | reverse complement strand
TTTCATAGTTTTGATAGAGAAATTATGGATTTGATTTTTAAAACGCACAAACATACCATTAAAGATATTACGCGTGATGCCGCAATCTGTGTGAATTTAGATCAATATATTGATGCCTTTTACGAGCCAGAAGATTTACTGAAATACAATCAAATTACCGTTGATTTTGTAGTGGTTGAAGATTTATACAGCATTCAACAGCAGCAACTCGCACTTGTAAAGGAATTTAAACAAGAAGATAATTTTTTGGACGAAAAACTCCATTTGAAGATTTTGGCTTCTGCCAGAAAACATGGCGACTTACGATCGCGCACCTTGAAACTAGAAAGTGTTGATTATAAAACCAATTCATTTTATACCAAAGCCTTTGGCGGTGTATTCGTATTTCGCCGAAAAGGAAGCGGTAAAAACATTCTGATCTTTGAATCAAAAACAGCTGCAGAAAAAATGAAAGCTTCTAGCACAACGCAAGCTTTTCATATTGAAGATGGCCGTTTTTATAGCGCATTAGCCGCAGAAAAAATGATTGTGCTCGATCCTGAACACAGCGTACAATCGGGCTATTTTGAACGCGTACAGAAAAGCATTTTTCTATCACACATAAAAAATGCAACACACTCCATGAGTGCTATTATTGAAAATTCGAACGTATATAAACGTTATTTGAATAATTTGAATGCAGACGCGCGAAAGCAACTAATGATTTTAGATCGCTTGCAAGCCAACGCGAAAAGTGCAAACGCACTCGATGTGGAAGGCGGATTAACACCCGAAGTATTAGCCTGTATTCAAATACCAACACCTGAATTACCAATGGACGTACAAGAATTGGTTTGGAAACTAATTGTAAAAACAGCTTCACACAAAGATCCACTTTTCTTGTATTGGTACGACAAAGAAACGTTTTATGAAACGTATAACTCATGGGACGAATCGTATCAAAATTGGGTTATAAAATTAATTAAACAAAACACCTGGAACTCATGATTACATTTGACATTATCATATTTATTTCGAGCATCGTTTTTGGCGTTTCTCTCTATTGGTTGGAAGCAAAAAATAACGGTTTGTATAGAAGCATCAACAAGCTTACAAACTCTAAAGAATTGCAGATGAAGCCTGAAAATAAAAAAGGCTTTTTTGTGAATCAGGAATTTGTACCACGATTAATTTACGTAAATCTAATCTTCATCATCGCGGTATTGTTTTTTCTATTATTACCTTTCAGCATTCGCGTAGAATATTATGTTTCTGCCGTTTTCGGAACAATGATCGGTGTGTATATTGGGAGTTTTGTGGTGAATATCAAAGATACCTCCGAAGAAATTATAGATAAAGTAGTGGATACAGGCAAAGAAATTATTGACGATATTAAAACGAAAGGTAAAGAAGCTGCCGATAGTTTTTCATCCAATACAAAAGAAGAAACAACTGAAACGACAGACACAACAGAAACTACCAAAGCACCGGAAGCACCAAAAAAGAGTGCTAGAGAACGATTAAAAGATAAAGGATTATTAAAATAAGCATTATGTTAAAAAGATTTTGGAACAAAGGAACAAAACAAAAAATCATCCTCATTGTGATAGGATTGATCCTTTTTTGTGCACTTTTTATTTTAAGAGATGACTATCAGCCGTTTTTACTCTTTTTACGAAAGTACTTATTTGTATTACTTTTATTAGTTGTGATTTTATACTTCGGGATTCGATCGTTTCGTAAAACTGTCAGTACGCCCAAGAAGCTCCTAAAAGGGTTTTTAACACTCGCATCTGTAGTGTTAATTTATGTCGTGTTGTTTACGGTAGGAATGTATGAATACATGCAAACGTACAATGTATATAACAATATGAATCTACAAGAAATTGCAGAGTTGCCGTTGAGTAGAAACGAACGCATACAGCCATATAATAATATTAAAACGATGGCGTACGAGTCTATTACAGAAACACAAGAAGTTTCGCCACCACAATTGGTACGTGTTGATGATCGCAATCAGTGGACGATGGCCGTACAACCTTCGCAAGAATATTTTATTCAGCGAACTAAAGATAATATTGAAGAGTTATTCTCCGTATCGAGCACATCGCCTTCTCCGCGCTTTTCTAACGACAATCGAATTCCTGCAACGTTTTCCATTGGCGAATCGTTAGCGTTTAGTAGAAACACGTATAATGCGGTTGTGCAACGCTTTAATCCGTGGCAATTGTTCAATTACGAGCCACACGAAGCGTATTACATGAAAAATGATCAAGGAAATTGGGTTCAGGTCGTAAGTTTGATAAAATGGAAAGGTTTCTTTTTTCCGTATCCTACATTTGGCGGCGTCATGGTTTTAGAAACGGGCGATCATGATTTTAACGATTACTTAGAGCGTTTGTTAATTGGAAAAGGAACATTTATTCCTGCGGAAGATGTACAAAAATATCCGTATTTAACTCGACAAAATACACTGTCTGAAAAAGTATCGCGCATTCAAGCAAAATCTATGATGTTTTTGGGCGGTTTTACAGATCCACTTCCGTGGAATAAGAAAACGGCGGTTAAGATTCCAGATTTAAAAGAAGATCAAAACCAGCAACCGTTTGTAACCGACTTTAAGTTTACTGGAAGTGTAAATAATGCCTATGATGGTTTGTACCATTGGTTTGGTTTGGAACCTATTGGGAAAGAACGTACAGGATTATCAATCAGCGTTTTTATTCCTGCGGATGGAAGTGATAATGCATACTATTACAACCACGCTAACAAAAAAGAAGGTTTGGCAGGTGTTTCGGCAATGCCCGCAAAAGTGATGGAATCGCGAAAGGAATACGATTGGACGGTGAATAAACCTGTAGAATTTAGACCTTTTATCAGAGATATTGCTGGAAAAAGACGTTTGTTTATGTTGAGTACCATTGCAGCAAAGCGTGAAAATAGTGATCAATTTGATGGTGGCTCTACGCCAGATTTAGCATTGGTAGATGTTTCCTATAAAGATGTCGTTTGGATTGATGCCAAACATCCTTCTAGATGGAATGAAGAAATTGTGAATCAATTAGGTGAAACCTGGAAAATTACCGAGCGTTTGTCGGATGATGTGGTGTTTCCAAATAGAACGAAAGTGCCAGAAATTGTAAAAGATTCTGTGACTGTAGTGAAGGATTCTTTGAAATAGGATAGACTCTTAGATACGCTAATGCTTTTAGAAACGCTTTACTTTAGACTTGCTGCGCGGTTAGATACGCTCTGCTTTAGAGTGCTTTGCTTCTAGATTCGGCTTCGCCTGTTAGATTGTTAGATAAGCTACGCTTGTTAGACTTTCTAGTGGTTTTTACAACTTGACTAATACCTAATTCCCAACACCTAAATTAAATACATCCACGCTATCGCAACGGAATATGAAGCACAACTTCTGTTCCGCTTGGATTTTCGTATTGATCTTTTAGGTCCATAAAATGAACGGTAAAACTGTTTTTGAAATCCTTTACAAAATTTGCGAGTCGATTTTTTGTCAGTGTAATTCCAATAGATTTCCGTTTCACAATCTTGTTTTTGGCAATGAGCTGCGCGGCTTCTCTCCCAATTCCGTTGTCTGCAATAGATATCGTTACAAAATCATTTTTCGTTTTAGTCACAGAAAGCTTAATGTTTTTTTCTCCCTTTTTGGAAGACAAACCATGCCACAATGCATTTTCTAAAAACGGCTGCAATACCAATGACGGAATTTTTATTTGATTGAGATCAATTTCTTCGTCTACAAATACTTCAAAATTAATTTCATTAGAGAAGCGAATGTTTTCAATGCTCATGTACAAATCCATCGTTTCCAATTCGTCACTCAGTGAAACGACTTTGACACGAGAAGCATCTAAAATTTTACGAATGAGTTTGGCAAACTTATTTAAGTAATGTACGGCATTTTTTTGCTCATTACTGATGATATATTGTTTGATAGAATTTAGCGAGTTAAATACAAAGTGCGGATTCATTTGACTGCGAAGCATATCTTGTTCTAATGTCAAAATTTTCTTTTCGTTATTCAATAAGCGTTGGCGATATAAAATGTAAATCATAATTGCCAAAAACGCGAGTACAATACTGCTGGTAATCCAAATACTTTTATTCCGCTTCAGCGTTTGCTTTACCGTAGCATTTTCTTTTTCTAAGTTCTCAATTTGTTTTTTGGTATCGTATTTTACAATTAAATCGTTGACATATTTAAAGTTCTTCTCATTGGTAATTTCTTCGTTCAAATCATACGAAATCTTTTGATAATCAAAAGCCTTTTTATATGCTCCTTCTTGCTCTGCCAACATTGCCAAACGATCGTAACTTTCTGCAATAGCACTTTTTAGATTGTATTCTTTTGAAATTTCCAATCCTTCATTCAAATATTTTTTTGCTAGTGCATACTCTTTCATTTCCAAATATGCCCAACCTAAGTTGGTGTATACACCTGAAAGATGAAATTTATCGCGCAAACCTTTTGCTTTTTCTAAGGTTGAGGAAATAATATCAATTGCTTCTTTGTATTTTTCTTGTTTAATGTAAATTCGACCAATCGTATTGTTGCAAATAACACGTCCTAAATCAGAGTTAATCTCATCATTATATCGCAACGATTCTTGGTAATCTATCAAAGCACCTTCTAGGTCACCAGTAGCTTCTTTGGCATATCCTATATTGTGATAATTAATGGCGAGTCCTAACTTATTACCAACACTTTTTTCAATCTCCATAGATCGTGTAAAGCGCTGCACAGCCAAATCGTATTGTTCTAAGACAAGGAAAATATTTCCCATACTATTCAATGAAACTGCGATACTTTTCTTTACAAATTCGGTTTTATCTTCAATACTTTCTGCAAGTGCTAAGGCTTCTTGGTGATAATCTAAAGCGCGTCGAATATCGTCAATACGTCTGTATACAACACCTAACATATTTAGGGCTCTTACATGCAATTGTTTATTCTCAGCAATTTCTGCTTTGGTTAATGCTTTTTCATGAAATAAAATTGCTTTATCGTATTGAGAAGTATTACGACAATGCTCACCCATCGCGTTGAGCGCATAACTTTCACCTTCTAAATAGGTATTCTCTTTAAATAAATTTACTAAATATTGAAGTTGAATAGAATCTCTTTTATACGGTTTGAGTAAATTATCAATCTCAGAATATTCTTTAGATTGTAATTTTAAAAGTGCATTGGCATCTTCCACAAAAGTACTATCGGTAGTTTGTGAAAAGCTAATGGCAGATAAGAAGAGGGAAAGAATGCTAAGAAAAACATTCTTATATAATTGGCACATACACTTTGTATTTTCTTTATAATTTTTCTAAGAAAGCTGCTTTTCGCTGTCTTGAAATCGGTATTTTATGATTAGACACTAATATGACATAACCATCGGATTTTATAAATTCTTTAATTTTATCGAGATTAACGATATACGAATTGTGAATTCTAAAAAAGCGTTCGTCAGGCAACATGGCATTGACTTCTTTCAACTTTTTTGTGAGCACTATTTTTTTTGAATTAGTCAAATACAACGTACTGTAATTCCCATCAGATTCAGCAAATAGCAAATCGTCTAAATCGAGAAAAATTAATTTCCCATCGGTATTAATGGTAATTCGTTTTTTATTGAATCGGCTATTATAGTCAGATAAAATACGTTCAAACTTTTCAGTAGAAACATCGTTTCGAGAAATATATTTTTTCACTTTAGAAATGGCGACTTTTAAATCGTCCATATCAATTGGCTTCAATAAATAATCAATGGCTTCTTCTTTTAATGCTTTAATCGCGTATTCATTATATGCAGTGGTAATAATCACAGCAAAGTCTTTGGTTTTCAACCTGTTTAAAAACTGAAAACCATCCATCGTTGGCATTTCAATATCTAAAAACAGACAATCGCAAGGCACCTTTTCAATATAAGTCAGTGCTTCTTCCGGATCGGAAAACTTTGCTAGAATTTCAATCTCTTCACTAAAGTTATCTAACTCCCAAGCGAGGCTTTCTAGTGCTTTTGGTTCGTCATCTATTAAAATTGCTTTTAACATACGTATTGGTTTTATAGTTTAAAGGTACGGTTTTCGGGCTAATTTCTGACGCTGTTCGTATCATTGGTGCAAAAATATGTATATGCGGTGTGGTTTCCTAAATAGTTAACATACAAGGGGATTTTCACCTTTTTTGATTAAAAACAATCTATACAACATTTGACTCCATCTATACAAAAACTGCACTTTTGAACTTTTTCATCTTCTATATTTGAAGCATCATTAAGCTCCCAAATTTTTGATAACCATGCAATTTAATATATGTGTGCTATGTGCACATACTAAAATACAATTTATCTAATACTAACAATCAAAATCAAAGTAATGAAAAAAATTACACTATTCTTAATGCTAATTTGTTTTGCCTTTAGCACTTCAACAAAGGCAAATAATATTCAGGTGAACAACATTTCGCTTGAAAATTTGAACGAAGTATCAAACTGGGTACATGTCGAATTTGACCTATTTTGGGAGAATTCTTGGAGAATCAGTTCTGGACCATCCAACTGGGATGCTGCATGGGTATTTATCAAATACAGAGTAAATAATGGAACGTGGACACATGGAATTATCAGTCAAGCAAACTCAGTAGCTGCTTCAGGTGCTGAAATTGATGTAACTTCTGATGGTATTGGAGCTTTTATTTACAGAAGTTCTGATGGAAGCGGAAATGTAAATTTCCAAAACAATCAAATCCGTTGGAATTTTGGTTCTACTGACACCAATGACATTATAGACATTCAAGTATTTGCTATAGAAATGGTATACGTTCCAGAAGGATCTTTTTATGTAGGAGGAACCACAGGAGATGAGGCTAACAAATTCCATTCAGGTGGTTTTTCAACTTCTTCTTCGTTTAGAATTACTTCAGAAGCTGCTTTAACAATAGCAAACACATCTGGAAACTTATATTATACAGGAACAAATTCTAATGGTGGTGACCAAACGGGAGTTTTATCTGCTTCGTATCCAAAAGGGTTTAATGATTTTTATGCCATGAAGTATGAAGTCACGGAATCGCAATGGCTAGCTTACTTTAATAGTTTAAGTGAGAATCAAAAAACGAATAGAGATGTTACAGATGCAACACACAAAAATAGTGATGCCGTTGTAAGTAGAAACACAGTTGCTTGGACAGGAGGAACAGCTAGTGCAACTACATCTGCGCCAGATAGAGCCATTGCTTATTTAGATATTGCAGATATGAACTCGTATATGGACTGGACTGGATTACGACCATTAAGTGAATTAGAATACGAAAAAGCATGTAGAGGACCAATTTTACCTAAACCTGGAGAATTTGCCTGGGGAAGTGCCAATATAGCTTCTAACGATTATACTATTGTAAACTCTGGTTTTTCTAGTGAACGTGTTACAAATCCAGAAACAAATACTGGAAATGCAATGTATTCGTTAACTAACGGAACTATTGACGGACCATTGAGAAATGGAATTTTTGCTGCAAGTGCTGTAAATAACAATAGAGAAGAAACCGGAGGAAGTTATTACGGAATTATGGAACTTTCTGGAAATTTATATGAAAGATGTGTTACGGTAGGAACTCCACAAGGAAGAAATTTTACAGGATTACATGGTAATGGAATTATCAGTTCTACTACAGGAAATGGTACGGTATCAAACTGGCCAAATAACACAACAGGTGATGGATACAGTTTCCGTGGAGGAAGTTGGTTAAATGGAGCTGATTTTATAAGAGTATCTGACAGATTTGATGGAGCTTCAATAATTGCTTCAGGAAACAATCGTTTAGGATTTAGAGCGGCTAGAACTGCACCTTAATACATAAAAAGATGAAAAAAAGATTTTTAATCTTATCTTTTATACTATTCCAAATCACTCATGTGTTCGCACAATTTGAAGGTGGTAATGGAGATGGTAATGATGTAGAGAGCGAGTTAAGCACAACGCTTACAAATCTTTCATTGTCCATTTTATATGAAGGCAGTAATGGTGATGGGTTTTCTAATAGAACGCTAACAGCAACTACGCTAGAAAATATTTCATTGGCTGTTTTATACGAAGGCAGCAACGGTGATGGGTTTTCAAGCAGAACGCTGGAAGCAACTACCCTAGAAAATATTTCACTAGCTGTTTTATATGAAGGTAGTAATGGCGACGGATTTTCAAGTAGAACTTTACAAGCAACTACTTTAGACAATATTTCATTAACTGTTTTATATGAAGGTAGTAATGGTGATGGATTTGCAGTACGACAAGAAAATGTATTCTTAGATCCTAATCAAGTTGTTGATTTAAGAATTCAGGCAAGCGTATTTTTACAAGGGCCCCGTTTTAACGAAGTAGACGATGGATTAATGAATGATGACTTACGTACTGGGAATTTAATTCCAAAAATTAGTCCTTATGATATAAGTGATGTAATATCTAACTCTAACGTATTTAATAACGGTGGTATTTCAGGTACTGGATTAGCCAGAGAGAATATTGTCGATTGGGTATGGATTGAAATTAGAAGTGGTGCTGATAACACCTTAGTTGTAGATGGGACTTCAGCTTTAGTACAACGTAATGGTGAAATTGTTGATTTAGATGGAACATCTGATGTGATCTTAAGAGGTTTAACTGGCACATATTTTATAGCCGTTAAGCATCGAAATCACTTAGGAGCTATGACACTAACTACTAGATCTTTATCTGTAACTCCAACAAGTGTAGATTTTACAGATAGCAGTACAGCTACTTTTGGAACGAATGCAAGAGTTCAGTTATCTAATGGAGATATGGCTTTATGGGCAGGAAATGTAAACAATGATACTTCTGTACAGTATTCAGGTACAACTCCTGACACTCCAAGCATATTATCGGAAGTATTAAACAATCCAGGAAACTTTTTAAATTTCCCTACCTATGTAGTCAATGGATATAACATACATGATGTGAATATGGATGGAAATACGCAGTATACAGGAACAAGTCCTGATACGCCAATACTACTACAAAATGTATTAGCGCATCCTGGAAATTTCCTAAACTTTAGTACTTATCAAATTTTAGAACAATTACCAGAAAATTAAAAAAATGAAAAAAATAATAAAAATATGTATACTGAGCTTTACGTGTCTTTTAGCTTTTCAGCTAAATGCACAAGATGGCTATACGTATACGTTACAACATAATGGAGGATATAGCTTTACGGTACAAGCAGTGCCAAATACAAGCACTAATAACTTTGCTACTTCCGTTCAGAGTTATGGATTTACAATCATAGTTCCAGATGGAGTAACAATTGATACAGGATCAGCAACTTCTTTAGGAAGTGCGGCAAGCGCAACGTTCTTTGATGGAACAAATGTAGCACAACCAACTATTGACGGATATTTAGTTACAGAAACGCTAGGAAGCCCTGCGGCATTGCCAGCACCTTCTGCGGCAACTAATTCTAATATGTATACGTTTACTGTAAATGGTGGACCGACAACAGGAATTATATATATCTTAGAAAACAATTCAACTCTGGCAAATACTGTGACTCCTTTAAAATCATTCATGCAAGCAGATATGATTGACAATGGAATGGCAGAATTTGTAAATGTAGTAGATCCAAATGCTGCTGCAGTATCTGGTATGAGTTCATTTGATTTCATGACACTATCTGTAGAAGAAGAAAATGAACTTTTAGGAGTATCATTGTACCCTAATCCAGCATCTGACATTGTAAAAATCTCAGTTCCAAATACTATTCAAGATATAGAAATTGAAATATTTGATAATGCAGGAAAGCAAATAAATATGGCTTTATCAGCGGAAAACACAATTGACGTAAGTAACATTGCATCTGGATTATACATAATCAATATAATCTCTGATGACATAAAGACTACTAAAAAGCTTATTGTAAAATAATAAGCTTCTATTTTTTGTTTCACGAACCTCTTGAGTTGATCCCTCAAGAGGTTTTTTAGTTTAATCATTTTTTTTGATATAAATCATCTTGTTTTTTTGATTATGTAAACATTCTTTAAACAAACTCAATGTCGTCATTATGGAAACAGCTCAAAACAAACAATAATAAGTCAATAAAATTTTTAATATAAAACACACTAAAACCCTTTCCTAGTGATAAAACCAGTATATTATTCTTATTACTATCTAAACAAAAACTCTAGTATACCTTACTAAGAACACAAATAATAGTATCCGTATTACAAGGTAACTTAACGGGAAAGAATCTTAAATTTAGACATTTCTAGACACAAAAAAACCCTTATCATGATTATGATAAGGGTTTTAAAAAAAGGCGGCGACATACTCTCCCACATTTCTGCAGTACCATCTGCGCTAATGGGCTTAACTTCTCTGTTCGGAATGGTAAGAGGTGAGCCCCATTGCTATAACCACCTTAAATTTTTATTCCCAACTTGATTGGGAACCTCTTTGAAGTAAGTAATTTAAATTACTATCAAAAAGTATAAGGTAACATATTGAGATAAATTTGAGCTTGAGTCGATATATAAAAATAATAAGAAGCTGTACATAAGCCTACGGGTAATTAGTACTACTCGGCTATGACATTACTGCCTTTACACCTGTAGCCTATCAACGTGGTCATCTCCCACGACCCTTTAAAGAAATCTCATCTTGTGGTGGGTTTCGCGCTTATATG